>JAQCMX010000156.1 GCA_028274885.1 Haloarculaceae archaeon | reverse complement strand
CCCCGGATGGTCCGTTCCGGAGACAGGTCGACCGTCCTGCTCTGCCAGCCCACGCACCTGCGATGGCACTTGCCGCCGACACAGGCGGATTTGGCGGTAGGACCGGAGGTTTGCGGGGGGTGACGCGGAGAGACCGAACCGATCGACATCCACTGTCCGACGTCTGGGAGGGGTAGGAAGTGTGGGACCCCTGTTGGAGAATGATTATCGATGACAACCGAAGGGGCCCCGGGGATAAAGATGAAGGGGGTGATAATGAATCCCGTACTCTTGGCAAGAGTTACCAGCAGATGTCCGAGAAGTGGACGGTTGTTCACCCGACAGCGGGGGTGTCCGGGACACCCTCAGAGTGTCACAAACATTCCGAAGGGATAGCAAGTACGGAGATTTTTCGCGCGATAATAATAAAAGATAATATTTGGGGGGCGTTGTGCGGTATTATGTGAGTATATGAGCGTTTTTTGAGTTTCTGCTGCAGTTATTGCGCAGAAAACCGGAGTATTATAAGTACGCCCTCTACCAGATAGCTGTTGAACGATGTCAACCGAAACTCTCTCTGCAGAAGCGGAGACGGTGCTCGACCAGATCGACGAACAAGGCGTGGACTTCCTGCGTCTCCAATTTACCGATATCCTCGGAACGGTCAAGAACGTCTCGATTCCGGCCGACCAGGCTGAAAAGGCCTTCGTCAAGGGGATCTACTTCGACGGCTCCTCTATCAACGGTTTCGTCCGGATCCAGGAGTCCGACATGCGTCTCGAACCGGATCCCGCCACGTTTGCCGTGCTCCCCTGGCGCAACAGCGAAAAGGCCACCAGCGCCCGCCTCATCTGTGACGTGATCAACACCTCGACCGGGGCGCCGTTCTCGGGTGACCCCCGGCGCGTATTGAAAGATGCGGTCGACCGCGCCAAGTCGATGGGATACACGGTAAACGCAGGCCCTGAACCGGAGTTTTTCCTGTTCGAAGAGGACGAGGACGGCAACGCAACGACGGTGACCCACGACTCCGGGGGTTACTTCGATCTCGCCCCCAAAGACCTCGCACAGGACGTGCGCGGGGACATTATCTACGGCCTCGAAGAGATGGGCTTTGAGGTCGAAGCCAGCCACCACGAGGTCGCCGAAGGTCAACACGAGATCGACTTCAAATACGCGGATGCACTTGCGACCGCGGACAACATCGGCACCTTCCGATCAGTGGTGCGTGCAATCGCTGCCCAGCACGACCTGCACGCAACGTTCATGCCAAAGCCGATCCCGCGGATCAACGGGTCGGGCATGCACACCCACCTCTCGCTTTTCGACGAGGACGGTACCAACGCCTTCCACGACGACAGCGACGAGTTCGACCTCTCCGAAACCGCAAAACACTTTCTCGCCGGGATTCTCGACCACGCGCCGGCACTGTCCGCGGTCACCAACCCGACAGTAAACAGCTACAAGCGGCTGGTGCCAGGGTACGAGGCACCCGTTTACGTCGCGTGGTCGGACGTGAACCGCTCGGCGCTGATCCGCAAACCCGCAGCCCGCGCTCCGGCAGCCAGCCGGATCGAAGCCCGGTTCCCGGATCCGTCGTGTAACCCATATCTCGCACTCGCGGTACTCATCCACGCAGGGCTCGACGGGATCGAAAACGAACTCCCCTGTCCGGATCCGGTCCGAGAGAATATCTACGACTTCGACGAGCAAAAACGCCAGGAGTACGGCATCGACACCCTCCCCTCCAACCTCGGCGAGGCCATCGACGCGCTCGAAGCCGACGAGGTGGTTATGGACGCCCTCGGCCCACACGTCTCCGAGAAGTTCGTCCAGGCCAAATCCCAGGAGTTCCGGGAGTATCTCGTCGATGTCTCACAGTGGGAACTCGACCGCTACCTCGAAACCTACTGATACTGTAGCTGTAATTGATCTACGATATTCGCCACCGCGTGGTGGCGAAATAACCGTCAGTCGCCGACAGTGTTAAAAATCTTCGTGCGGACCGACGCGTATGGAGCGACGACAGGTGCTGCTGGTCGATGCGTTCGCCGACGAACCAATGGGCGGGCAGCAGATCCCCGTCATCCCTGTTGGCGGGCTTTCCCAGACACAACTCCGCGCCGTCGCGGACGAGCTGTCGAGCCCGGGGGTCGTGGGTCGACGGGAGGACAAACTGGTGTACGCCGGTCGGGCGGGGATGGGGATCGAGGGCGCAATCGCGGGCGCGGCCGGTCTGTTCGGGCGGGGCGACCTCGCGGCCGGGAACCACCGCATCGGCGGCACGGAGCCACGACAGGTCGAAATTGAGGACGACGGCAGTGTGTGGGTCGAATCAGACAGACAGGAGATAGAGACAGATGCTCTTGGGGAGCGAACCATTGGGGACGCGCTCGGTGTCGACGTGGCTGCAATCCGTGACGTCGGTGCGGACCTGCCGGTCGCACGGGCGAGCGGGGGTGGTGGCTCGCTGCTGGTCGCGGTGAACTTCTTCGAACACCTCTCGGGGGCCGATCCGGATCTGGCCGCACTCGGGGAACTGCTGAGAACGGAAAGCCTGACACGGGTGCTCGCATTTAGCTTCGATACGCTCGCGGCCGAGAGCGACGTGCACGCGAGAGTGTTTACCAGGGGAACGCGGACAGAGAGCACGGGTAGGGGGATGGCTGGTCGGGCCGGTGAGCAGGCGACCAGTGGCGTGACCGCCGCGGCGCTTGGCACGCATCTTACACACCACGACGTGTTCGACGAGGGACCGATCCGCATCGAGTGTGGACACGTGCTCGGTCGACCCGCGACAATGTGGACGACGCTCGAAGCGGCCCCGACAGTTGGGGGCCGTGGCGTGACGACCGTCGACGGCGAGATGACGGTTCCAGCCGACGATCCGGACGAGGACATCATCGAGGCGTGATGGCCGGGACCGAGGGTCAGACAGTCGGTGGCATCGAACCGGTTGGGAGGTCGTCCGGAAATTCGCGTCGAGGACTATGCAGTCCGTCGGGAACGATCACAACAGGCGGTGCAGACGGACGGTGGCAGTCATAAGAAAGCCCCGGCTTCGAGAGCCCCGATCAAAAGCGTGAGTAGCGGAATCGACAGCAGAGTCGTGACGAGAATGGCAGTGCCGGCGAACTCCTCCGCGTCGATCCCCTCGCCAGGGGCGGAGAACTCGCCGGTGAGGATGACGGTCGTGACAGCCGCGGGCATCGAACTCTCGAGGACAAACACACGGGCAACAGTGGCGTCCTCGAAGCCGATTAGGAGCGCGACGCCGACTGCGACGACCGGCGCGATCAGGAGTTTCAATACGACGACCAGCGAGACTCGGCGCAATACGTTCCCGTAGTCGGTGTGGGAGAGTTCGATACCGAGGACGAGCAACATGAGAGGGATGGCTGCCTCCCCGACGAGTCCGACAGTCTCCATCGCTGCGCTGTCGTCGGGCGGTACGAGGCCAGCCCAGCGCACGAGCAAGGCAAGGGCAACGGCGTAGATCAGCGGAATCATGAACACAGTCCTGGCACCTGCACGCCAGTCCTCGCCGTCTCCACGGGCCGCGAGGTAGATTCCGAGCGTGTACATGGCGACGGACTGGCCGACGATGTACACCACGGCCGTTGCCCGGCCGGTCTCGCCAAAGGCGAACTCGGAGACCGGGATCCCGAGGTTGCCGGCGTTGGAAAAGACACTCACGAGCACTAGCGATCCCAGCAGTGGCTCGACCTCACCCAGTGAGCGGCCGATACCTTCGGTGATAACGGTCATCACACCGATAAAGATGAAGACACCGAGGGTGATCCCCACCAGCGCGTCCCCGTCGAGGTCGCTGGTCGTCAGGCTGTGAAAGATCAGTGCGGGCACAAGAACGTAGATTGTGACCGTATTGAGCGTGTCGGCTTCGAGATCCTGACGATGCCCGAGGACGAACCCGACGCCGGCAACGGTGATGATCGGCAAGATGGCCGTCCCGAAGATAGCAAGCAGCGACACCGGATCGAAGTTGCGAGGGACTGTTCAAACTACTTTGGGTCTGACCGTCGATGAGACCACCTTTTTTTGACTGTGGACGTACACTCAGTGGTGCCATCGAATGTCAACGAGGGCGACCTCGACTGGAAGGAGTACGAGCACGGGGACAACGCGTTCCGTCGGAAAGAGCTCTCGAACGCCACGGACGGGGAGCAACTGGGTTGTAGTCTCTACGAACTCGAACCCGGCAAACGATCCTGGCCCTACCACTACCACGCGGCAAACGAGGAGGCATTGTACGTTCTGTCGGGAACGGGGACGCTCCGGATCGACGATGCTGAAGTTGCCATCGAATCTGGGACGTTTGTTCCCTGTCCAGCCAACGCACAGGGCGGCCATCAGGTCGTCAACGACGGCGACGAACCCCTGCGGTATCTGATGATGTCGACCATGGAGGAACCGGATGTCACCGTCTACCCCGAGACGGGGAAGTTTGGCGTCTATGTCGGCTCCCCGCCTGGCGGTCGTGATGAGCGGTCACTCGAGGGATACTACCGGGTCGAAGAGGACGTCGAGTACTGGGAGGGGTGAGACCGACGGTCCGAGTTCAGAAGGTTCTTTATTCTTCTCGGAGAGAGTACGACCACGGACATGGCAGTACTCTGGCTCGAGGACGTGCGGGCGGACGACCTGGAATCGGTCGGCGGGAAAGCCGCTTCTCTCGGGGAGATGATGTCGGCAGACCTGCCCGTACCACCGGCGTTTGTCGTCACGGCGGATACCTACCGTTCGTTCATCGAGAACACGGGTATCGACGAAAAGCTGTTTACCTCCGCCGATGTGGACACGGACGACTCGAAGGCGCTGGCCGAAGCGGCCGAAACGGCACAGAAACTCATCACCGAGACGCCGATGCCCGAGGAGTTACACGAACAGATCAACGGGGCCTACGACCGCCTGGGTGACGACCCCGCTGTTGCGGTGCGCTCGTCGGCAACGGCGGAGGATTTACCCGGGGCCTCCTTCGCCGGTCAGCAGGAGACGTATCTCAACGTCACCCGCGAGGACCTCGTCGACCGGGTCCGGGACTGCTGGGCGTCGCTTTTCACCCAGCGGGCACTGCACTACCGCCGGGAGCAGGGGTTCAAACACCGCGAGGTGGACATCGCTGTCGTCGTACAGCGGATGGTCGACGCCGACAAAAGTGGTGTACTGTTCACCAGTCACCCGTCTACCGGCGCGCCCGTCGTGACGATCGAGGCGGCGTGGGGGCTGGGTGAGGCGGTCGTCTCGGGTGCAGTGACGCCGGACAACTACGTCATCGACCGCGAAACCGGCGAGTTAGAAAAGGAAAGCGTCGCCCAAAAGAAGGTGATGCACGTCCGCGACGAGGAGACGGGCGAGACCGTCGAGCGACAGGTCCCGGAGGACAGACGCGGGGAGCGTGTCCTCGACGACGAGGAGCTTCTGGAACTACGTGAGATCGGCGAGATGATCGAGGGATACTACGGCGAACCGCAGGATGTCGAGTGGGCCAGCAAGGACGGCGAGGTGTATCTGCTCCAGTCCCGGCCGATCACGACGATCACCGATACGACAGCCACCGAAAAAAGCGTTGGAGACGGCGGGACGACCGACCGAAAGGCAGAGACCGACGGTGACGTGCTCGTCGCCGGACTCGGTGCGACGCCCGGGACTGCATCCGGGGAGGTACGCACCGTGTGCAAACTGGACGAACTCGACAAGGTCGGCGACGGTGACATCATCGTCGCGGAGATGACCACCCCGGATATGGTGCCGGCGATGAAACGCGCCACAGGGATCGTCACGGACGAGGGTGGGACCACGTCACACGCCGCAATCGTCTCCCGCGAGTTGGGCGTCCCAGCGGTCGTGGGGGCCGAAACGGCGACCGAACGGCTCCGTGACGGCCAACTCGTTACCATCGACGGCGAAAAAGGGACAGTCGAGTCGGGTGGTGAAGTGGCGGACGATCGTGACGCGGTCGAGCAGGTCCGACCGGACACGCCGGTCAAGCCCATGACCGCCACGGAGGTCAAGGTCAACGTCTCAATTCCCGATGCGGCAGAACGGGCCGCCGCCACCGGGGCCGACGGCGTCGGGCTGTTGCGCATCGAGCACATGATTCTTTCGCTGGGAAAAACGCCCGAGCGCTATATCGCCGACAACAGTGCGGACGCCTACGTCGACCGGATTATCGAAGGGATCCAGGGGGTCGCAGAGGAGTTCTACCCGCGGCCGGTCCGCGCCAGGACGCTCGACGCACCGACAGACGAGTTCCGCCAGCTTGCCGGGGGCGACGACGAGCCGGTGGAACACAACCCGATGCTCGGTTACCGGGGCATCCGGCGCAGTCTCGATCGGCCCGACGTGTTTCGCCACGAACTCGAAGCGATCAGGAAACTCCACGATGTCGGGTACGACAACATCGAAATCATGCTCCCGCTTGTCAACGATCGGGAGGACGTGATTCAGGCCAGACGGATCATGGAAGATGTCGGTATCGACACGGAAAAGCGCAACTGGGGCGTGATGATCGAGACGCCCGCTGCGGCCATTTCGATCGAGGAGATGGCTGACACCGGTATCGACTTCGCCAGCTTCGGGACGAACGACCTGACCCAGTACGCGCTCGCGGTGGACCGCAACAATGAACAGGTCGCCGACCGCTACGACGAACTCCACCCGGCAGTCCTGGATCTGCTCGGACAGACCATTACATCCTGCCGGGAACACGGTATCGACACCAGTATCTGCGGGCAGGCAGGCTCACGTCCGGAGATGGTCCGGTACCTCGTCGAGGAGGGTGTCACGTCGATCAGTGCAAACATCGACGCCGTCCGGGATGTCCAACACGAGGTCAAACGCGTCGAACAACGACTCCTGCTCGATTCCGTGCGGGAGTAGGTGTTTGACAACGGCAGCGAAGCCGGTATTTCGGGTCGTAATTCATAAGCACACGCGAGCGTACCTACGGGTATGCAGCAGGTCCAGCGGGACGAGCCGCAGGATTTCGAGCGTGTTCTCTCCTCGATGTGTACGCCGCCACACCCACAGGCACGAGAGGCGGCAGAGCGGTTTCTCGCGACAAACCCAGGGGATCCGGGCACGTATAGGACAGTCACGGCCCTCGAACGGAAGGCGGTCGAGACGCTCGGCCAGATCGCCAGCCTCCCAGATCCGGAGGGCTATATCACAGGCGGCGGGACTGAGGCAAACATCCAGGCGGTTCGCCTTGCTCGCAACCGGGCCGATACCGACACCCCGAACGTCGTTGCACCGAGGAGTGCACACTTCAGCTTCCGCAAGGCAGCGGAGTTACTGGACGTGGAACTGCGGACCGCACCGACGACCGATCACCGGGCCGAGGTAGACGGGATTGCCGAGCTGATCGACCCGGATACGGTCTGTGTGGTCGGCGTCGCGGGCTCGACAGAGTACGGTGTGGTCGACCCGATCCCGGAGCTTGCGGAACTGGCGGACGATGCCGGCGCACTCTGTCACGTCGATGCCGCGTGGGGTGGGTTCTACCTGCCTTTCACCGACCACGAGTGGGACTTCTCGGACGCGCCGATCGACACGCTGACTATCGATCCTCACAAGGTCGGTCAGGCCGCGATTCCAGCCGGCGGACTGCTCGCCCGCGACCGAACCCTCCTCGACGAACTGGCGATCGACACGCCGTATCTCGAATCGGCATCCCAGATCACGCTGACCGGTACCCGGAGCGGGGCCGGCGTCGCGAGTGCGGTCGCGGCGATGGATGCGCTGTGGCCGCGCGGCTACGCCGAGGAGTACGAGCGCGCGATGGAAAACGCCGAGTGGCTCGCGGACAGTCTGGACGCACACGGTCACGAGATCGTCGGCCCGGAACTGCCCCTCGTCGTCGCCGACCTTTCGGTGCCGATGACCGACGAACTCCGTGACCGGGGCTGGCGCGTCTCCAAAACCGGGAGTGGAGAGTTGCGCATCGTCTGTATGCCCCACGTCACTCGGTCGATGCTTCGCTCGTTTCTCGCCGATCTCGAGTGGTACTGAACCGAGTCCCACG
>JAQCMX010000152.1 GCA_028274885.1 Haloarculaceae archaeon | reverse complement strand
CCATTCCTGCGCAAACACCGGTCGGTGCTGTTGGCGCGGTTTCGGTCGGGACGCGAGATGACGGTCAGTATGTGGGATTTTCCTCGCGGATACCCTCCCGTTTGTTGAGTACGCGGGCGAGTGTAAACAACGCATCCGAAAGACGGTTGAGATACACAACGGCACTGTTGTTGACATTGGCTTCCTCACCAGCGAGAGAGACCGCGCGTCGCTCTGCTCGCCGACAGACCGACCTTGCGTTATGAAGGCGAGCCCCGGCGTCCGATCCACCGGGCAGAATAAACGCCTCCAGTGGCTCAAGCTCCTCCTCGTAGCTATCGATGACCGACTCTATCTCCTCGACGTGGTCGTCGGTTGCCTGCGGGTCGTCCGCATCCGGTTTTGGGTTTGCGAAGTCGGCCTGGATGATGTGGAGATGGTTCTGGACCATCCGGAGGTGGTCATCGACATCGTCGTATCCTGTGGGCCGGGCCAACCCAACGAGGCTGTTGACCTCGTCCACAGAGCCGTAAGCCTCGATTCGGCTACTGGCCTTTGAGACACGGTCCATGTTGCGCAAATCTGTCAGCCCCTCGTCGCCACGACCTGTGTAGATTTTCATACTTTTGTTCCGGACGAGAGAAACTTAAACACACGGAAGCGTAACCGACTGTATCATCGGTATACTGAAAGGCTGCTGCAGAAAGCTTGACACAGTAAGTGTTGTCAATCGGAGTGATAGTGATACGGTCGGTTGTAGGTCAGTTCCGGAATTCGCCGGAACGCTCGGCGAATTACCGGTAAACCATTACAACCGACCGTGTGAATGGCGGTAATTTTCGGCCCCGATCCGGTATCTCGGCTGTTGCAGGACCCGAGACAGAGGCTGAGTGACACGATAGCGGGACAGACTTCCAATAATCAGTGTGAGGAGTCCGACAAAGACAGTGGCAGCTACCGGGGGTGTGGCTGTCTCGTCGTTACGACAGGACCGAACTATCGGTTGCAGCAGCGTTCACCGTTGCTTAAGATCATCGAGTGCATCGCGTTTTTTTCGTATCTTTCGTCTGTACGCCTCCTTGTTCTCGAAGTTTGCGTTTTCCAGTTGTGCCTCGAGGACGAGAAGTTGCAATTGCAACTCCCGTGCACGGTCTCTGTGCACCTCCGGGACATCGTCCGGTGGTTCCGTTGGAACTCCTTCCATGGCATACTATCTGGACTGTGTGATTGTTGCTCTTTCGCCTTCGGTGTCCGGCGGTGACGCGCGCTTATACCGGTTATGACGGTAATTTTCGGCCCCGATCCGGTATCTCGGCTGTTGCAGGACCCGAGACAGGGGATGAGTGACACGATAGCGGGACAGACCCCCAATAATCAGTATCAGGTCGGGGCGAGTAGAGGGGTGAACTGATACCGGTGGCTGTAAGACACTGGCAGATTTCGATCCACCGTGGGGTTGACTATTCCGGTGAGGTTACAGCCACCAGTATGAGACGGCCGTGTGTGACTGTATTTAGTTACGGATCGAATATCGCAACTTCCGTGACCCGAAGTTGATAATAAGGGATACGGCGATAACAGGTCATGAACGACCGTATGAGACAGGAACAAACGGATCAAAGTGGTCAATCGTCGGCACCGGCAGGGTCGTCGGTCACAGGTCGGGAGACATTCCGGTCAAGCCCCTCCCCGTCGATGTCGTACGGGTACTCACCGGTGACACAGCCAAGACAGAGGTCGGTCGATTCGCGGTCCAGTGCTGTGGTGATTGCGTCGACCGAAAGGTACGCGAGGCTGTCGGCACCGATGTCCTCCTCGATTTCGGCGACGGTTTTGTTGGAGGCGATGAGTTCCTCGCGGGTCGCCATGTCGATGCCGAGATAACAGGGGGCCAAAATCGGGGGCGATCCGATCCGGACGTGGACCGACTCCGCCCCAGCATCACGGAGCAACGCTACCAGTTGCGTCGACGTCGTTCCCCTGACGATCGAGTCGTCGATCACGGTGACGCTTCTGTCCTCGATCGTGGATTTGATGGGATTGAGCTTCAACCGTACGGCGCGTTCCCGTTCATTCTGTGTGGGCATAATGAACGTCCGACCGACGTACCGGTTTTTCATCAAGCCCTCGGCAAACTCGGTAGCCGCGCCGTCCTCACCCGCCGCCTCGGCGTAGCCCGATGCGAAGGCCCGTCCGGAGTCGGGGATCGGCATCACGACATCCGTCTCGATCCCCGACTCGTTCCAGAGTTGGCGGCCGAGCGTGCGTCGCACATCGTAGACGAGTCTGTCGTCGATGACCGAATCCGGTCGTGCGAAGTAGACGTGCTCGAAAAAGCAGTGTGCGGTGTGCTCGCGGTCGACCAGGCGGTAGCTGTCGTAGCCGGTTCCCTCGGGATGGAGAACGACAAGCTCCCCTGGACGCACGTCACGGATCAGATCGCCGTCCAGTGTGTCGATCGCGGCGGACTCGGAGGCAAGAACGTAGCCGTCTTCCAGTTCGCCGAGAACGAGGGGCCGGTTCCCCTGTGGGTCCCGGACCCCGAGCACGGTCTCGTCGTGCATGATCGTCAGGGAGTACGAACCGTGGATCCGGTTCATCGTGGAGTTGATAGCCCGGACGAGATCCGCCTCAAGGAGGTTGCGCGCGAGATCGTGTGCGATGACTTCGGTGTCGCCGTTCGAGGTGAAGGCGTGACCCAGAGACGCCAGTTCCTCCCGAACGTCACCGGCGTTGACGAGATTGCCGTTGTGTGCCAGCCCCAGCGACCCACTCTTGAACGAGACCGAAAACGGCTGGGCACAGCACTCGTTGACGCCGCCGGCAGTGGGATACCGGGTGTGTCCGATCCCGTTCGAACCGTTGAGTGCCGAGAGGCTACTCTCGTCAAATGCGTCGCCGACCAGCCCCATCTCGACGTGTTCGTGTTGCTGGAACCCATCGTGGGTGACAATCCCAGCCGACTCCTGACCGCGGTGCTGAAGGGCATAGAGTGCATAATAGAGAGGACGTGCGGCGTTGCGGTCCGGTAGCGAGATGCCGACTACCCCGCACTTCTCTTGCATATTACTCGCCAGCTTTACTTTTCCAGGCGTAGTCGCGGCGCTTTGCCGACTTGCCGAATCCACACGACGCACAGACCTCTTTTTTTACGTGATAGGACGTCTCACCGCACCGTCGACATTTCACGTGTGTCGTCGTGTTTTTTTTGCCCTGGCTTGACGTTCCCTTCGTCATGGACGTATGGACACGACGTTGTCACCGCGTATAATCGTTATGTCTTCCTCTTTTTCGACGACGAGGTTCATATGCTGATCGTATCCCACCAGTTGTCCGTCGTGGATGCCCCCGTCCTTGAGCTGAACCGTGACGTAGTTACCAACGGACGCTTCGAGGACATCGAGGGGGCGGTTCCCGGAATCGCTCATATCCAAAGGGGGTACCGATGGGTGCTTAAGCGTACCGGCTCCAGACGACGGGCGTCCCCGCTCACGATGTTTTTAAACCCCGAGGCCAGGGGTAGTCGTCTCCGTCTGGCAATGCGTCATATAGCATCTCACAGATCGACCGCGTAATCGAACTCGTGGGCACGTGCACCGAACGCTCCGAGAAGCGTCGCGGTCGCATCGAGATCAGAGAGATCGAGGACCTCCACGGGGGTGTGCATGTACCGATTCGGGATACCGACATAAACCGACGGGATGCCACCGCGTGCGGTGTAGAAGGCGTCGGCGTCGGTGCCGGTCCGGATCCCCGCCGCTTCGAGTTGGAGTTCGGTTGCCGCGTCCCCCCCAGCTGTCCTGAGCGCCTCGACGAGCCGCGGATGGTTGGTTGATCCCCGTGCGACGACCGGACCACCGCCGAGTTCGACGCCGCTGTGTCGATCGGCAGGGATACCCGGGGAGTCGGTTGCGTGGGTCACGTCTGTCGCGACGACGGCATCGGGAGCCAGATCGAACCCCACCATCTTGGCCCCCTGGGCTCCGACCTCCTCCTGGACCGTGCTGACGGCACAGACCGTCGCCGCTGGCTCCTGGGTTGCTGCGCGGCGAAGACCCTCCGCGGCCGCCCAGATACCGACCCGGTTGTCCAGCCCACGGGCTGCTATCCGCTCGCCGGCCAGTTCGCTTACCCTCTGTTCGACTGTGATCGGATCGCCACGCTCGACCTGCTCGGCCGCCGCTTCCTGGTCGGTGACACCGATGTCGACGTGTTGTTCGGCCACGTCCTGCAGGGACTCCTCGGCGGAATCACGGAGGTGGATTGCGGTCTGTCCGATCACGCCACGAACGGGACCGTCCTCCGTGTGGACAACGACGTGTTGCCCCTGTGAGACGGTCCGATCCGAGCCACCGATCCGTGCAATCCGGAGGCATCCATCCTCCCCGATATCACGGACAATGTATCCGATCTCGTCGCTGTGGCCGGCAAGCGCAACCGTCGGCTCACCACCTTCGACGACGGCCACGGCGTTGCCGTAGTCGTCGGTCCGCACTTCGTCTGCAAACTCCTCGACATAGTCGATCCAGACGCGCTGACTCGGCGTCTCGAAACCGGATGGACTCGCCGTGTTTAGTAGGTCCTCCAGAAAGGCTCGCTGTGTCTTATCCATAGGTTGTACTCGGACCGACAGCACCTGAATCCTCTGATCATCTGTCCGTGCAGTGTCCGACGTGTCGCGGTCGCAACCGCTAAGGATCCGCTCCACAATGGATTTTACATGACGGATTTCACACTGTTCGAGGTACACGTCGGATCGATGTCAGCCACGGCGAATCTCCCGTTCAGCGGCGCCGGATCTGACTCCGATTCGGACGAGGAGGCGGCCACGGAGCAGGCCGACGAGGCCGACGAGGCCGACGAGGCCAACGAGGCAGCAGACGAAAACGACAGAAAAGCCGTGGCACTTCTGGGGGTCCTGGCCGTCCTGATAGCGGTTGCAGCGGTGATCAAGCGACTCTCGGGGGGCGACGAACCGGACGTGGAGATCGATACACCTGAGGAGCCGGTCGATGTGCCGGTCGGGTCCGAGGAATAAGGGCCGACACGAGCGGAGTAAGTAGGCCGGGAACTGGAAACCGGACCACCGGAGTAAGAAGGCCTTTAGTTGTGACTCTCCTGATACCAGTATGGGTATCTACCGTAGTATGCGTGCGGTGACGGCAGCCAGCGGAGACGGACCGGTCGACTGGGAAGCTGCGGGGGAATCCGCCAAGGCCGCAACGGATCCGGGTGCACTCGATGTTTCCCAGGCGGAGCGGGAGGCGTATGCAGCGGATGTCCTTGACGCCCGAAACTGCGTCCAGGCTGAGACCAGGATTTCGTTCGATCTTCCCGAGCGCGTGCAGGTCCAGAGCAGACACCACTGGCTCGATGCGAACGTTGCAACGTTCCGGCGTGTCATGGAACCGCTCGAACAGCAGGCCGAGTACGTGCCTGGGCTGGCACGCATCGTCAACACAGGTTCGATGGCGTTTGCGCTTTCCTTTCTCTCGAAACACGTCCTCGGGCAGTACGACCCACTGTTGCTTGCCCCCGACGAACCCCACGCGCTGTATTTCGTCCGGCCAAACATCACCCGCGTCGCGGAGCGACTCGACGTTCCCTATCCACGGTTTCGCCGCTGGATCGCCTTCCACGAGGTCACACACGCCGCCGAGTTCGGGGCTGCCCCGTGGCTGTCCGCCCATCTCGAATCGAGGATGCAGGAGGCGGTTCGTAACATCGCGGCAGGCACACTCGACCGCGAGGCGCTGAGTGACCTCGACGCCACGATGACCGCCATCGAGGGGTACGCGGAACTCGTGATGGACCGCGCCTTCGACGAAAAGTACGAAGACCTGCGCCGGAAACTCGACCGGCGACGACAGGGACAGGGCCCCGTGGAGCGACTGATCCGGCGGCTGCTCGGTCTGAGTGTCAAACGCCGGCAGTACGAACGCGGCGAGTCGTTTTTTTCGACCGTCGTGGAGGCCAAGGGGATAGAGACCGCCTCACTGGTGTGGGAGTCCCCGGAGATGCTGCCTACCGACGAGGAGTTCGACGACCCCGACGCCTGGATCGCCCGCGTCGAAAGGTGACCTCCTCCCGGCCGTAAACGACCGGGTTCCCGTACCGCAGCGGTGGGAGATTTGCTGGTTTGTAGACCAGTCGGCATGACCGATCTCCTGGCGTTCACAAGAGTTCCGCTCTCGTCAACGCCGTGAACGGCGGGATTCTCTCGCTGTTAGAGGATAGATCCCCACTGTGGCGA
>JAQCMX010000151.1 GCA_028274885.1 Haloarculaceae archaeon | reverse complement strand
ACGAAAAACCGTGTTTCGCTCTCGTCGGCTGCCCGGATCTGTTGCATGTACCAGTAGGCCCGGTCGTTGTCACACTCCGGGCACTGTGCTGTCGTCTTCGGGCGGCCCTGATCCTCGGCCTCGGTAACGTCGACGATTTCGGACTCCTCCTGGCCGGTCGTGGTCACCATTGCCTTTTCACTTTCCTGATCACGTGGCTGTTCGGAGCCACAACTCCCGCAGATCCACAGGTCACCTTCGGTTTTCATCATAGAACCACAGTCGTCACAGAATTTCATATCCGATATCTAACCGGTGGTCTCGTATAAGTGACCCGTTTCCTGTCGTCTCGTCCGTGTCGACCAGCCTACTTTGATCGACCCACAAGGTCTGAAAACAGCCTCTCAGTCGAAAGGGCTCGGACGGTCCGTTTCGTTCGGTGTCCAGTCCTCACAGGCGTCCATGTCTTCCATGAGGGTATCGGTGAGACCACAGTACGGGGTGATTTGCCCGTCCGCACGAACGTACTCGAAGTGGGTACAGTTCCCACAGTACCGGTCCGGGTTCCCGCGGGTCCGGGTTGCCTGGACGATGTCGTCGTTAACGCCGGTCGAGTCGACGACCGCACCTGCACCATCACCTGTCGGTTCAGGTTCACTTTGCTGGACCGGCGCTTTCATCGTCGGCTCCGAGACGACATCCCCCTCGTTATTTTTGTCCTCATCCCGGTCCCCCGAGGGCTCAAAAGCGGTTTCTGTGCCCTCGTGTTCGTCCGTCTGGTTTGTCTGGGTCGGGACTGTTCCGGTCGGCTCCGATCCGAACAGGCCAACGCTACCGAAGGAGGGTAACACCGAGTCGGTGCTGACGACCCGAACTATCCCCTCATCTGTGATCTCCAAGCGAGCAGCACCACCAGGATCGTTGCGGGTTTTGAACGTCGCGACGCCGACAAAGACACACCAGAAGATGACGACGGTCCCGGCTACGTACAGCATAGTCGTCCCGATTGCGAGTTCGGGGCTGTTCGAGAGCCACCGGTGGGGGTAGGCGTACACGAAAAGCACGACCCCAAGCCCGGCCAGGCTCGCCCCGATTGCTGCCGTTGCTCTGGTCAGATCACCTGCTGGCAACACGGCGAATATCCCGACGAACACGGCAGGCAGGCCGAACCCTGCGAGTACACCTGCGAGTTTGCGGGCCTCGTAGACGTCGAGACCTAACGACGCGCCCAGATCGGTAGTTGCAACCGGGATTGCACTCACGACCATCGCTGCCCCGACTACGAACAGTCCCATTCCAAACAGGCGCTGCCGGGGATCCACGACGCTCCCGACGCCGCCCTGGTAAACCTCCGAGAGACTAGCCATACCAGTACGATAGCGACCGATCAACAAAATTACCCGTCAGACACCCGTCTGACGCCGTTTCGGGTGCGTCTCGCTCTGGGACAGTCCATGCCGATCCGGAACGACGGGCTACCTCCGGGGGGAGGCGAATCCGATCAGTCGGTCCGGTCGATGCGGTCTTGCCACTCCCGTACCTGCTGGAGGAGTTCGACCGGTGGCACCTCGTTTAATTCAGTGTCGAGCATCTCCTCGAGTACACCCGCAACGTCGCCGTCGAACTGATCGAGGATCCCATCCTCGGGGGTGTCGACAGCTTCGGCGCCGCTGGTCCCGTCCGATCGAAACTCCCCACGTCCGAGATCGAACACTGCCTGGACGGGTTCGCCGCTCCCTCCTTGCGCTTCGATCGCTTTCTCCTCGCGCAGGCGGTCGAGAACGTCACGGGAGCGGTCGACCACCGGATCCGGGACGCCGGCCATGTCGGCGACGTGAACTCCGTAACTGCGATCCGTGGGGCCCGTCCGGACAGTCCGGAGAAAGACGACGTCCTCCTCACCGGACTCGGGGTCCCCGTCGACGGCAACGTGGACGTTTTCGACCCGGTCGAGATGCTCGGCGAGCGCGGTGAGTTCGTGATAATGTGTCGCAAAGAGGGTCTTTGCCCCAACGGTGTTGTGAAGATACTCAGTCGCCGCCCACGCGAGGGAGATACCGTCATAGGTTGCCGTCCCCCGACCGACCTCGTCGAGGATCACCAGCGATTGTTCGGTTGCCGAGTGAAGGATGTTCGAAAGTTCCTGCATCTCAACCATGAACGTCGACCGACCCTGTGCGAGTTCGTCCAGCGCCCCGACACGCGTGTAGATCCCGTCGACGACCCCGATCCGCGCCGACCGGGCTGGGACGAAACTGCCAATCTGGGCGAGCAAGGTGATAAGCGCAGCCTGACGCATGTACGTCGACTTGCCGCTCATATTCGGCCCGGTCACGATTAGAAACTGGCGGTCAGGGTCCATATGCAACTCGTTTGGGACGAACTCGGTCGTCTGCTCGACGACAGGATGGCGCCCTGCCTCGATGGCGAGTTCGGTGTCGTCGTGAACCTGTGGACGCGCCCAGTCGTTGTGGACGGCGTGTGTTGTGAGGCCTGCGGAGACATCGATCTCCGCGAGCGCCCGGCCCACCGACTGTAACAGTTCCGCGCGCGCAGCCACACGCTGGCGAAGTTGTTCGAACAGGTCGCGTTCGAGTTCGTGGCGTTGCTCCTCGAGTCGGAGAATCTCCCGTTCGCGTTCCTCGAGTTCCGGGGTCGTGTACCGCTCACTGTTTTTTAGGGATTTTATCTGCTCGTAGCTTTCGGGAACGCTGTCCGTCTCGCTGTTGCCAACCTGGATGTAGAAGCCGTCGGTCCGGTTTCGGTCGACCGACAGATGCGTGATCCCGTGCCGGTCTCGCTCCCGATCCGGGAGGGTATCGATCCACTCCGTTGTGGCCTGGTGGTCTTCGACGAGGTCGTCGAGTTCCTCGTCGTAGCCACGACTGATCAGACCGCCCTGGGTGATGGTCCCTGGCGGATCGGTGACGAGTGCCGAATCGAGCGTGTCCGCCAAATCTGACGCAGCTACACTGTCAGGCCGAGATACCACGTCCGCAAGCGGGGACGTTGCGAGTCGGTCAGTTTCCTCGATCAGCGAGG
Organism: Haloarculaceae archaeon; assembly: GCA_028274885.1. Taxonomy (GTDB): domain Archaea; phylum Halobacteriota; class Halobacteria; order Halobacteriales; family Haloarculaceae; genus Halovenus. The sequence goes on along the minus strand of JAQCMX010000151.1, from coordinate 1,883 downwards.
CGAGATCCGCAAGCAAACCGAGTGTCTCGGCCGCTGCTCGTAGATCCCGGGCGTCGGCGTTGCCGGATGTTGCACGGGAGGCCAGCCGTTCCAGATCGTAGGCGCCGTCGAGGGTATCACGCAACTGCTCGCGTGCCATGGCGGCTTCTGACAGCGCAGCCACCATCGACTGTCGGCGCTCGATCTCCCCCAGTTCACTCTGGGGACGTGTGAGCCACTCGGAGAGCAACCGGCCACCGGCGCTTGTGACGGTATGGTTTATCGTTTCCCGGAGACTTCCGGAGCGCTCTCCCTGCATCGTCTCGGTCAGTTCCAGATTGCGCTGGGTCGTCGCATCCAGTTCGACGTGGTTGCTCCCCTTGTGGGTTTGCAATCGGGTCATCGACGCCAGCACACCCGCGCCGGTCTCCTCGATGTAGGAGATGATTGCACCGGCTGCTGTGACTGCTTGCTCCCCCTGGAGGCCAACACTCTCCGGGGTTTGGGAGCCAAACTGCTCGCGGACGCGGTGGCGCGCTCGGCCTGGTGCGAACGCCTCCTGGCTGTGGAGCGTGAGGGTGGCCTCGGTGCGGTCCCGCAACCGTTCGAGCAGCTGATCGTCGTTTCGGACGGTCGGTCCCGGGAGAATTTCGACCGGTCGAAACCGGTACAGCTCTGTGAGAAGGTGACTGGTGGCGTCGTCCCCGGTGAGTTCGCTGACGTGGAACGAACCGGTAGTCACGTCCGCGAGTGCGAGTCCGTATCCCTCGCCTTCGACGATTGCCGCGAGATACTGCGCCTCGGCGTCGCTCGTCTCCAGTAACGTTCCGGGCGTGACAATCCGTCCAATCTCGCGGGCGTGACCACCGTCGGTTTCGTACTGGTCGGCGACCGCGACCCGGTAGCCACGCTCCACGAGCGCCTGCAGGTACGGCGTGAGATCGTCGACGGGGACTCCGGCCATCGGATACGAAGAGCCGTGTGAGGACTTCTGGGAGACTTTCAAATCGAGTTCCGTCGCCACAGTCTCTGCGTCCTCGGCAAAAAACTCGTAGAAGTCGCCACACTGCATCGCGAGCAGGTCGGCGTCCGTGTTCGACTTGAGATCGAAGTACTCCCCGACGATTCCCCCGGCTTCTGTCATAGGAACTGCTGAGAGCGTGTCCGGTTAAAACGCTACGGGTCCGGTCTCGCTACGTCTCGAGCGCATCGAGGACTGCGAAGGTCCGTTCGACCAGCGTGGTCGCGTCCGGGGCAAACAGCACCGTCGTGGGTTCGATACCCACGTCCGGACGGTTGATCAGCGCGTCGGGTGCGCCGTCGGCGGACTGGAGTGCTCTCTCGATACTCCTGTGCATACTGGTGACCGGATCCTCGTTGGCTTGGGACTCGCTCTGGTCGTCCGCGTCGTTTTTTTCACCTGGATCGGACTCTGTGAGCTGCCAGTCGAGAGAACTGATTGCGAGTTCGACAGCTGCGTCGTATCGACAGTTCACCGCAAATCGGACGCTGTCGTCGTGTTCGCGGGCGGCGAGAAGTGCCCGGGCAACGTTGCTGGATGCGCCAAAGCGGATGTCGCCGGCCGTTTCGATCCCGTTGAGTGTCTTACTGATCCGTCCATCGATAGCGACAATTTCGTCGGGGATTTCGGCGTACGGGGTCGCGCCAGCAACGTTCATGCCAACCGCCGGAACCAACGGTGACACGTCACGCGTCCGGAACCGTCGAACCACGCGCTCGACAGACTCGGCGGTCGGCTCACGTTCGGCACGGTCGCGGGCTGTCACACTGTGGTGGACAGCCCCCGGACCCTCGCCGACGTCCAGGTTGTACCGGACCGCACGAGCCAGCAGGTCGATCCCACTCCGAACGGCCTCCGGAAGGCTGTCATCGTATGCCAGTCG
>JAQCMX010000143.1 GCA_028274885.1 Haloarculaceae archaeon | reverse complement strand
ACCCCGACGGTCACGGTAACGTCAGCGGTCACGCTGCGGTTACCGGCTGGCAGCCACGTTACCGCGACGTGAGGTATAGTTATCCGGGTGAGGCCCGTACACGATAGTATGAGCGACGAGTTCGAACTGACCTCACCGGAATTGACACGTGAGGATCTTCTGATCGTGGAAGATCCGAACCTTACCACCGATAATGTAGCACTCGTCACCGGGGCCGCGTCCGGGATCGGCCAGGCAACCGCAGTCGCGCTTGCCACCAACGACCTCACGGTAGTTGGTGCGGACATCGACGACGACGGTCTCACCGAAACAGCCGAGTTCGTCCAGTCGTGTGAAGCGTCCGGCGATTTTCACCCGGTCGAAACTGACCTGACCGCCGAGGAAGACGTCGATGCCGTCGTCGAAGCTGCTGCCGACGCAGGTGATCTCCGCTACGTCGCAAACATTGCAGGGATGCAACATATCGACCCGATTGCGGAGTTCCCGATGGATAAATACGACCTCCTGACTGACGTGATGCTCCGGTCGCCGTTTTATACTGCAAAGCGCGCAATCCCACATATCAAAGCGAACGATGGTGGTGGTGCAATCGGCAACATGTCCTCTGTGCACGGCCACTATGCAACGGCGGCAAAGCCAGCGTACATCACCGCCAAACACGGAATGACGGGGCTGACGCGGGCGATTGCCGCCGAGGGCGACGGAACACTGCGTGGTTTTTCCGTCTCGGTTGGATACGTACTAACACCACTGATGGTCAATCAGATTCAGGATACCGCACAGGAACGGGGTATCTCAGAACAGGAGGTAGTCGAGGACGTAATGTTGGGCCAGGCACGGACAAAGGAGATGATGACGCCCGCTGAGGTGGCGAATCTCTTTGTTTTCGGATTCTCAAGCCATGCCCGGCACCTCAACGGCGCGGACCTGCTGTTCGACGGCGGATACACCAACACCTACGAGTAATCGATGAGTGAGACGACGAAGGTTGCCATCGCCTGTCAGGGCGGCGGTAGCCACACGGCATTCACGTCGGGGGTGCTCCAGGGACTGCTCGAGGGCTTCGAGTGGGAAACAGGGTACGAACTCGTCGGCATCAGCGGCGCTTCGGGTGGCGCGTTCAACGCACTTGCGGCCTGGTATGGCCTGGTTACAGGCGACGCGGGGAAGGCGATCACCATCCTCGACAGCCTGTGGGGTGATCTGTCGGCAGACGGGTACAGCGATCGGCTGCTCAACTCCTGGGTGCGGACGTTCAACAGAATAGAAGCGACCGGTCTGCCACTTCCCAAGGTGAGCCCGTATCAGATCCCCGGTGACGAGATGGGGAAAGAACGGATCAGGGAGGTCCTGGAATCACACATCGACTTCGAGACCATTCCGGAGCACTGTTGTCATAACGGACCCAAACTGGTCGTCGGGACGGTCAATATAAACGCCGGCGTTTTCGAGACGTTCGTCAACGAAGACGTGACCGTCGAGGCTGTGCTAGCCTCGGCTGCCGTCCCCAACCTCTTCGAGGCGGTCGAAATGAACGGCCATCTCCACTGGGACGGGCTGTTCTCCCAGAACCCGCCGGTCAGGGATCTGATGGTACAGCCACCCGATCGAAAACCCGACGAACTCTGGATTATCCAGATAAACCCACAGGAGTTCGAAGGGACCCCCACGAGCACCGACGAGATTGCCGACCGGCGGAACGAACTCTCCGGGAATATATCACTCAACCAGGAGCTAGGGTTTGTCAGGCGGATCAACGAGTGGGTCGAGGATGGGACACTCCCATCCGAGAACTTCTCCAAAACCGAGATCCACCGGATCGAAATGGGAAAACGGTTCCACTCCTCGACGAAACTCGACCGCGATCCCGAGTTCATCCAGGAACTGCTCGAACTCGGTCGAACCCAGGCTGATTCGTTTGTCGAGGAAAGATAGCCCGTTTGA
>JAQCMX010000124.1 GCA_028274885.1 Haloarculaceae archaeon | reverse complement strand
TGAATTTTAGCTGCCATTATGAACGTCTCGATTATTCCGACAATAGTTCACCGGTATCACAACACTATTATCTCCTGAGGCTCATATAACTAGTGTAATGAACCGTTCGAACTCCTCACAGCGGGTTGTCGAGCTCCTGCGGAAGGCCTATTCCGACGAGATGGAAACGATAATCAACTACCAAACAAATGCGATTATCCTCGATGGGGTCCGCGCGGAGGAGATCAAAGAGAGTCTCCAGCAGGACATACAGGAGGAACTGACCCACGCAGAACAGCTCGGTCAGCGGCTCAAACAGCTCGATGCCCGCCCACCGGCGTCTGGCGAGTTTACCGCCCGTCAGGAATCGCTTCAGCCGCCTGAGGATCCGACGGATGTTCTCGCTGTCATCGACGGCGTACTTGACGCAGAAAAGGACGCTATCGGTACCTACAGAGACCTGATCGATACCGCCGAGGACGCAAACGATCCCGTTACCGAAGATCTTGCCGTGACCATCCTGTCCGACGAGGAAGCTCACAGGACCGAATTCCACGGGTACAAAAAGGAGTACGTCGGCAAATAACTGATCCCAATCACTAACGTTTTACTTGATACAGCCGTGAAAATTAATAAATGAGCAACAGCACACCGGTGGGCCCCAACAATATTGAGTGGTGTCACGGTATCCTCCAGGAGGTATCACGGACGTTTGCTGTCAGCATTGCTCAGTTAGAGGATCCGATGGAACACGAGATCTGTATCGGCTATCTTCTGTGTCGCGTTGCGGACACAATCGAGGATGCGGAACACATCCCGCCAGCAGAGAAAGCACGATTGTTCGACACCTATAGCGACGTTCTCTCGACAGACGAGACAGTGACGGTCGGTGCGTTCACCCGGCGCGCTGGCCAGTGGATCCCGACCGATCACGGTGCAGACTGGCGACTCCTTTCGGAGACACCGCGTCTCATTGCTGCGTTTACCTCGCTTCCGGCGGCAACACAGGCTGTAATACGCCCCCAGATCAAGGAGATGCTGGCGGGGATGTCCGAATTCGTAACGAGGTACGCAGACACCGGCGGGCTCCGAATCAAGACTGTCGCAGAACTGGAGAGATACTGCTGGTACGTTGCCGGAACCGTTGGTAACCTGGTCACCGGTCTCGTGACGCGGGACGCCCCGGACGGCGTTGCGGCGGGGCTGGCTGGCCCGGCTGAATCGTTCGGACTCTTGCTCCAGTTGGTAAACGTCATCAAGGATATTGCTACTGATTACGAACAGGAAAACAACGTGTACGTTCCCGAAGCTATCCTGGAAAAACACGGGTTGAAACCGGCGGATATCCCGGACAGCGCCAACGGTGACCGGTTCAAACCGGTGGTGCGAGAACTCGTGAGCGAGGCCGAACAACACATCGCACAGACCCGTGCGTGGTTGGAGTCGATGCCAAGATCACGAGGCAATACGTTGAGCGCCTGGGCAGTCCCGTTTTTGCTTGCAGTCGGCACACTGCGGGAACTGAAACAGCGACCTGCCGACGTGATTACAGAGGGCGACGTCAAGGTGTCCCGGACCGAACTGTTCGGGATCGTCGACGCGTTCCAGGGGGACGAGGACCCGGAACTCGACAGACTGCAAAGACGCGTTCAGGCGCGGTGACCTCCCCCACGACCGACCGAGACTCCGGTACTGGAACCCACTATTCTGTGGTGTTGTCCGATGCCCAGCTCTCGGCGTAACTGCCGCCCCCAACGTGGTTGACCTCGACCGTAGAGAGCGGGTCCACATCGCTCACACGGACACTGGCCTCGTATTCGATGGCACCGAGACAGGCCACACACATTTCCTCTTCGTCGACAGGTTCCGTGTCGATTGCGACCCTGAGTCCGTCTCCGTCAATCGCTGCGTCGGATAGGACGGCTTCGTGGCACGGATCGCTGGCTCCCAGCACGCCCGTAATCACGATCTCAGTACCCTCGATTTCCACACCTGCGTCGCCACCCGTCGAGCCACATTCGGCACTTACCGTCTCGATTGTCTGCTCTACGATTTCGAGTTCCCTGCTGCTCTCCTCGTCCGTGTTGCCTTGCTCCCCCTCTTGATCGACTCCCCCGCTACCGGA
>JAQCMX010000113.1 GCA_028274885.1 Haloarculaceae archaeon | reverse complement strand
CCAAAGATCACCCTCAGAGGTGACGAACACGTGTTCGACACCATCGGAGTCACGGACACACTCGCGGGCGGGTTCGAGGTCACGAGCGGGCAGCTCCACCTGGATCAAAACCGGGACGCCAGCACGGAGCTGTGCCCGATCGACATCGACCGTGAAGTGATTGATGATCCCCGCCTCCTGTAACCGCTCGACCCGCTCGGAGACGGCTGGACCGGAGAGACCCACGCGGTCGCCGATCTCGCTGAACGGGCGGCGCGCGTTCTCTGCCAGCAAGGAAAGTATCTCGAGGTCTGTATCGTCCAGATTGCGCATACCCTCGGTAGCAATCCCCGGTACAATACAGTTTCCGGAAAAGACTTCGAAGACACAACTACGGGTGGAACAAAACATTGGAATCGAAAAACCCGGCCGGTAACATCTACAGGCGGAGCAAGCCGAGTGTCGGGGCTGGTAAAGACTCGCACTAATCACTGTCAGTTGGTTTCGCTGTTGGCGAACACTATCATAATCGTTTTGAATTATTAGACGGAGATACTGGTATGGAAACAAAGCGGGTCCGTCGGGGTTGTAAGCTCTGTTTCGCCATTGTTGGCCTCACTGTGTTTGCTGGTCGTGCGCGCGGTCACGTGGACTATGTAGCCGATAGCAGCCAGAGCGGCGACACAGGTGAACTGTTTCGGACAGTCTTTACCGATCCGACGAGTGTCGGACTGCTGTGTGCCGGTGGCCTCGGGGTCCTCGGGCTTTTGATAGGCTATCTCCGGTTTGCGAGTGTCGTCCCGGATATCGATGTTGCGCGTCGGACACTGCGAGCGTACAAACCATATTTACCGTGGATGCTTCGACTGTCCGTCGGGTTACCGCTTGTCGGTGCCGGGTTCGCGGGCTATCTGTTCTCGCCCAGTGTGACCGTCGATATCCGGTTGCTCCAGGTCGGGATTGGCTTTCTACTGCTGTTTGGGCTTGCGACGCGACTGGTCGCGCTGATCGGACTGGGAGCGTATCTGATCGCGCTGGCCACAGACACCACACTGTTGCTCGCAAGCGAGTACATCGCCGGATTCCTGGGAATCGCCATCGTCGGGCCGGGCCAGCCCAGCGCGGACATGCTATTCCACCGACTGATGATCACCGACGGGACACTCGCCAGTAGACTCCGGGACGTGACCACACCGAACGATCTGCTCGCCCGGGCTGGCGTGAATACACTGCCTGTGGCACTGATTCTGCGATTGTTCGTCGGTATAAACTTCGTCTACCTCGGTGTGAGCCAGAAGTGGTTCAACGTCTCAGAGAGTCTCGCGGTGGTTGCGAAGTACGACCTCACGTCGGTGGTACCGGTGTCGCCGGAGCTGTGGGTGTTTGGGGCCGGACTCGTCGAGATCACGATCGGTCTTGCATTCCTCACGGGAACGTTCACCCGCGGAGCGGCCGGTGCCGGCTTCCTGCTTTTGACAACCACACTCTTTGGTCTCCCGGACGATCCCGTTCTCGCTCACATCACACTGTTCGGGCTGCTGTCGGCGCTTTTGGTGACCGGCAGCGGTCGCTACTCGCTCGATACGACTGTGTTACCGGCGCTACACCGCCGTCTGGATCCCAACCGGTCGTCGAAACCGGTGAATCAACCGAGCGACGACTGACCGGCGTTACGAACACAGATGACAACTGACGTCTCTGCGCGTGCATCCTGCAAACGTCACAAAAGCCAGGAGTACGAGCGAAAGCGCCTGATTCTGTTGGCTGTAAGTCCGTCAAGAATTTCCTCACGTGGTGACGAATACCGTGGATCAGTTATACCCAACAGTATGAGATTGGCCCACCCCCACGCAGTTATCTGAAGCGCCGGCCTTTTTATCTCGAATCCACGGCGTCAGCAGGTACCGTACTCCACAACCTCGGCATCGAATTGACCATTCCACGGGTATACCATAGGATAAAAAAGCCGGGTACTACGGTGACGGTAGCCACTGCCACGGAGTATCGATGCTGCTGTCGAACGACCTGCCGGCCACGGCATAGCTAACCCGGTGTGCAGCCGGCCGGTAAATCGAGACAAATTCCAGCCAATCCGATAGCGATTACTGCGAGTCTGTCCCGCTACCGTGTCACTCATCGCCTGTCTCGGGTCGTGAAACAACCGAGATACCCGATCGGAGCCGAAAACTACCGTCGTAATCACTATGGGAGGACGGATCTGCTTCCGGCGGTATATCCGGACCGATTACATAAGGCTTATTGACGCACTGCCTTTCTCACCGGCTAATGAGTAACAGGCGGGGCGAGAGTGAGGATCCGGAATCGGAGGCTGTGGTGTCGTCGCTTACACAGTACTACCACTACCCGATACTGTTCCTGTTAGTTATCTTCACATTTTGGAACCGCATCCGGAACTTCGGGTCATACATTATCGACGGGAAAGTGTACCTGAGTGGAAACGACCCGTACTATCATCTTAGGTCGACCACGTACGTCGTAAGAAATTTCCCGGAGACGATGCCGTTTGACCCGTTCACGTACTTCCCGTTTGGAACGTCCTCCTCACAGTTCGGGACGCTGTTCGATCAGCTCATCGCCCTGCTTGCCCTCCTCGTTGGACTGGGAGATCCCAGCGACGAGACGATCAGGGAGGTATTTCTCGTTGCCCCGTCGCTGTTTGCCGTGGCGGCCTGTATTCCCGCGTACGTCATCGGACGCAGACTCGGTGGCCGGATGGGCGGTCTGATCACAGTCTCGTTTGTGGCGTTCGCTTCTGATCGGTTCCTCCTATGGTCTGTCGCAGGACGCGTCGACCACCACTCCGCAGAACTGCTTTTCATGTCGCTTGCCGTGCTCGGGGTGATGGTCGCGCTCCGGGTTGCCGAGCAGGAAAAGCCCGTCTACGAACTGATCGTTGCCGGGGATATCGGCGCACTCAGGGGGACCGTTGGGTGGTCGATGCTTGCCGGCGTCGCACTTGCTGCGTACATCTGGGTGTGGCCGCCGGGTGTGTTCCTTTACGGGATCCTCGGACTGTTTTTTATTATCCACATGAGTGTCGAACACGTTCGCGGTCGCAGTCCCGAACACGCGGCGTTCGTTGGCGTCATCTCGCTTGCTACGGCCGGGATCCTCCAGCTCGGCACGGTCCAGTCGCTTGAGGTTTCGGCCACGGCTCGATCACTGCTACAGCCGGGGCTTGCGCTCGCGGTTGTAGTCGGTGTCGTCTTTCTCGCCTGGCTTTCCCGGGTTGTCGAGCGGACTGACCTGTCACGCGTTGCCTATCCCGGTGCTGTCGCCGGTTCGATCACAGCCAGTGCTGCTCTCATGGCCCTGCTATTGCCGGATCTGTTCAGCTACTTTCTCGATCAACTGGACCGCGTGTTCGGTATTTTCGGCGGACCAGGCGGATCAGCCGTCACCGTGGGTGAAATTACGCCAATGGAGTTTAGCGAACTGGTCGACTCGTACAAACTCGGCATCTTCACGGCCTTCGCGGGTGGCCTGGTGTTGCTGGTGAAACAGCTGATCGATCGTGAACCCCGGGGCGAACATCTCCTCGTCGTCGTCTGGTTCCTGGCAGTCCTCGCAATGGCGTTTACGCAGGTCCGGTTCGCGTACTATCTGACGATTCCGATCGGAGCACTGAACGCGGCGCTTGTGGGTGTCATCGTGTCGCTTATAAAGCCCTCCGAACAGGAGTTTTCCATCGAATCCTACCAGATCCTGACGATTGCGGTGATTGTACTGGTTATCATCGTCCCGATGCTCGTAATTTCACCGACACCGATAGAACGAAGCGACGACCTGAGCCAACCGGGCAACGCCGCCATCTGGGACGACAGTTTGCAGTGGATGGAGGAAAACACCCCTGCACCGGGACAGTACGCAAACCCTGGGGGTGAGGCGATGGACCTGTACGGTGGGTACACCAACACCGACGACTTCGAGTACTCGGAGGGCGCGTACGGCGTGCTATCGTGGTGGGACTACGGCCACTGGATCACAGTCGAGGGTGAACGGATCCCGAATGCGAACCCGTTCCAGCAGGGTGCCGGTGATGCCGCCTCGTTTCTCCTCTCACAGGACAAAGCAGCGGCCATGTCGGTGCTTTCGGACATCGACGAGAGCGAGAACGCCAGGACACAGTACGTGATGATCGACTGGCTGATGGTAGAAGCGGAGTCGGGGATCGGCGGAAAGTTCTTTGCCCCGCCTGCGTTCGTCGACGAGGTAGACCGATCAGACTTCTACAGCAGAATCGTCGACACTGATCTCAGCCAGCAGATCGGTCTCGTGAGTGCCACCGCGACGGTGCGGCACAAACAGGCGTACTACGATTCGATGGCAGCTCGACTCTACCACTACCATGGAAGCGCAAAGGATCCCGAACCGATCGTGCTAAACTGGCAGGGCGGTGAACAGGAACTCACGAACGGGGAGACGTTCACATCGGCGCCAGCACAGGGACCGGTCATCGAGACGTTCGAGAACATGACCGCTGCCCGGGAGGCGGCAAACCAAAGTGGGACGGCCCAGGTTGGTGGGATCGGATCGAATCCGGTCGAACCAGTCGAGGCGCTCGAACAGTTCCGTCTGGTTCAAATGAACGAGATACCCGCCACGGCCGGAAATCTCCGGACAATCGCACAGCGAACGCTGCAAAACACCGACCTGCGGCAGCTGCTGGAGGAAAGCGATCGGTACCAGGATGTCTTCAATTTCCTGTACGACAACACCCCCTCGTGGACAAAAACGTTCGAACGTGTTTCCGGTGGTACGATCACCGGAACCGGACCGTCAAATACGACACTTCGTGTCCAGACCGAACTGGAGCCGGAAAACGGTGCGCCGTTTAGCTACCTCCAGCGCGTCGAAACCGACGAAAACGGGCAGTTCGAGGCCACGGTTCCGTACTCGACGACTGGCTACGAGCAGTGGGGCGTCGACGAAGGGTACACGAACGTGAGTGTTCGAGCGACGGGACCGTACACCGTCGTCAGCGAAAACACATTCGTCAGCGACGACGGTGACCTCGTCCGGTACAGCGATCAGGTAAACGTGACCGAGGGGCAGGTCATCGGCGAAAATGAGACGGCATCGACGGTCGAACTCGAACAGGAGGTAGTGCTCGAAGATGGTGAAAACGGAGATGACGGTGACGGCGGTGAAACTAACGAGACGGGTGCGGAAGCAACGAGCGGCGGTGATAACGAAAGTGGCCAGACAGAAGCCATCGAACCTGCTGTCGTCGAATCGAGCACGCCCCTCGTCACTGATCGTTCCCGGGAACTGACACCGTAACTGTGCCCAGCGAGTTCTCGTCGAACGACTCCCGCGACCCGGAACAGTCACCGTTTTTCGCTTTGCTTGTAGTGTATCTCAAAGGCGTGGCGATGGGTGCAGCAGATGCAGTTCCGGGTGTTTCCGGCGGGACGATCGCATTTATTACGGGGATTTACGAACGGCTCATCATGGCGGTGACCCAACTCGATCCGCGCGTGCTCGTTCACGTCCCGTACGTGTACAACCGCGATCGGCGGGATGCCTTCCGAACGGCACTTCGCGAGATGGACGTTCCGTTCCTGGTCGCGGTCGGGACCGGCATGGTGACCGCGATCGTGATCTTCGCGCGGTTCGTCCAGGCGGCGCTCTCGACCGTCCCTGCCGCGACGTTTGCGTTTTTTTTCGGGCTGATCGGGGCCTCGGCGCTGGTCCTCGGGGATCCACAGTGGCGAACACAGTCGACCTGTCTCGTGGCTGCCGTGGTGGGGTTCAGCGTTGCGTTTCTCATTGCCGGGGCCTCGGCCGGTGGAACCACGGCCAGTTCTGTTCCGGTGGTGTTTGGATCCGGGATGCTCGCCATCGGCGGGATGGTACTCCCGGGCATTTCCGGGGCGTTTATTCTTCTGTTGCTCGGCCAGTACGACCACCTGACAGAGACACTCAACGAGTTTGTCGACGCGGTCGTTGACCTGCGTTCGGGCAACGTGACCGACCCACTCGTCTCCGAAGGGGCGGTCGTCCTCACATTCTCGGCTGGTGCGCTGGTTGGTCTCTTTTCGGTTACATTTCTCGTGCGCTGGGCGCTCGAACGGCACCGGGCCGCCACGCTTGCCTTTCTCGTGAGTCTTATGATCGGTGCTCTCCGGCTTCCGGTTCTCGAGGTTCTCGATGCCACGCAGGAATGGACACTCCTCGCCGGCCTCGAAGTTGTGACTGCGGGCGCTGTTGGGGCCGTGGTGGTATTCGTGTTAGATCACGTTACGGCCGATCTCGAGTATTAGCGGTCGTCCCGGGACGAACCGACAGTTCGAACCGAACCCAATCGACAAGACAACGATACTACTATGATGTGGCTGTTCGGAATCCAAACCGAGATGCCCTCGCGACTAACGTGTTGCCGACCCGGCAAGACGGATGTGTCACACACAAACTACCGGACAGGGGAGGGAACGTAGTGGTAGTTTCAGCACTGAGCGCTGAACTCCTGCTGGCTGGCTTTGCCGGCGGTATCCTGGGTGCGGCTATCGGGGGTGTTCCGGCTTTGAGCCTGGCTGGCTTTGCGATCCTGGCCGGGGAATCTCTCCGGGTGCCAGATACGACCGGGGTCGATAGCTCAGCGGCTATTGATGCAGTCGGACTCGCCGGGACTGTCGGCTTCGGCCCGGTGTTCGGTCCGCACGTTGCCTTCGCTGGCGGGGTGGCTGCGGCTGCATACGCGGGGCGCAAGGAGATGTTTGATACCGGCTTCCGGTACCACCAGGCGAAGCAGATCGCCCAACCGCTCGGTAGTCGACCGGACGTGTTGGTGGTCGGCGGGGCGTTTGGCGTTGTGGGCGTGCTCGTCGCCCAGCTGTCAGCAGCGGGTGGCGTCCCGGTCGATCCGATCATGCTCGGTGTCGTCGTTTCTGGTTTCCTCCACCGCATCGCGCTTGGCTACCCAGTTCTCGGCTATCCCCGTGACGGCTGGCTTGATATGTCGCCGTTCGAACGAGGGGAACGCTGGGAACGCCGGGACAACGCCCCGGGAAAGCTGGGCCGATACGTCGTCGAACCGTGGCTTCCCGACCACTACGAGTGGGGCAACGTCGCAGTGCTCGGTGTCGGGGTCGGTATCGGCTCCGGATTCCTCGCCGTCGAAACCGGGAGCGTTTTTTTACCCTTCGGGATCGCGGCTGCGAGCCTTGCTTTCTTTGCGCTCGGCCTCTACTCGTTTCCGATCACACACCACATGGCTCTTCCCGCAGGGATCGCCGCGGTCGCTGTTGATGCCGAACCCGCAGTCGCCGTGGTCGTGGCCGGTGGATTCGGACTCCTGGGAGCTGTCATGGGAGAGGCCGCCCAGCGGGTCCTGTATGCCCACGCCGATACCCATCTGGATCCACCAGCCGTCTCCATCGTCGTGACCAGCCTCGCTATCACACTGCTCGCAACCACAGGTGTGTTCGACCCTGGTCCGGTTCCCTATCCCCAGGCGTGATACCTAAGATATCAGATCACCCGGCGTCGCCGATATGAGGGTGGTAGCCGCGGGAACCCCGGATCTATTCTGATAGCGGATTGTACGTACCTGTAATGTCCCATTCGTGCAGGCAGTGTGGACGCCCGCGTTGTTTCGATCCGCCGGCGACTGCTGCGACCCAGGTCTCCTTCTCGTCGTCCCATTTGTCTATCCGTCCACACCGCTTGCACGCACGCCGTTCCGGTGGAACTATATCTGCCATTGTTGGGTTTATACGATCGATTGGTTTCAACTAATCGCTGGCAGTCTGACGCCATCCCCACTTGCGATCGGTTTCGAGGCTCCAACCATCTCACAGTGGTTTTGCGGTGATTTCCGGCGCGGCCACGAAAAGCAGGTGCTTCAGATGTCAGCTACCAACTCCTGGGGGTTGGCTCGTCAGTGAGACTCCCGGGTGTCGCGTTCCCTGCCCGAAAGTCCCACGTCCCTGACTTACAACCGACCCTATAACTCCGGGGCTGGCTGACGGACACCCCGTCCCACCGACCACCTCTGGACCTGTGGGACGACTTCACGATTCAAACCGGAGTCAGATCAAGCGTATACTGTTGGCTGTAACCGATCCACGATATTCGCCGCGTGGTGGCGAAATCATTGAAACACGCACAGCCAATAGTATCAACATATTTTTGTCCGGTACTAGAGTCGCGTGCACACATGACACAGAAGCCGCGGGAACAGTTAGCTGAAAAGATTGCCGGAGAGATAACCCTCAGCGGGGATCCAGGTGCGACCCTACGCAAGTGGCGCACCGACTTCGAAATCGCCCAGACGGATCTGGCCGAAGCCCTCCAGGTCTCGCCCTCGGTGGTGTCGGACTACGAGAACGGACGTCGGGGGAATCCGGGGATCGGTTTCGTGCAACGGACAGTTGGGGCGTTGCTCGACATCGACGAACAGCACGGGGGCGAGCACATCCGACAGTTCTCACGCGTGCTCTCGGCGGGGTTTGACAGCGAGGTTGTCCACGACCTCCGGGAGTACGCTGCGAACATCCCACTGGAGCGGTACTACGAGGCAGTTGGAGCCACAGAACTCGTGCGTGGGAACAGGGATACAGTTGCGGGCCATACGGTCATCGACAGTATTCAGGCTATCCGCCGGCTCTCGAGCGACGAATTTTATGACCTCTACGGTGAGAGCACGAACCGAGCACTCGTGTTCACGAACGTCACCCGCGGCGAGTCACCGCTCGTTGCACTCCGGGTGGTCAAACCGACTCCCCACGCTGTCTTGCTTCACGGGATCGAAGAG
>JAQCMX010000112.1 GCA_028274885.1 Haloarculaceae archaeon | reverse complement strand
CGGGTGATACGGGTACACACACGGCTCCGGGGCGAAACCCGGCGGCCCGGCGCTGGTAACTCAAATTTTAACATTTGAGCCAATAAAAATAAGTGTAATAACGGGCCATACACTTGCAGGGATGCTCGACTCAGATCTGGTGGCGGACCACATCGGTGGCGTGTTACGCGAGAGTCTGGCGGCCACAAGCGAGGAGCTACTGTTTGTCAATCCGTCGAAAAAAGCAATCGAGGCAGTCATCGGTGAAATCGAGCATGGCTCCCAGCCGCCGGTACGGCTGTTTGTAGACGAGGAACCGCTGAAAACACTCGTCGACGATTTTCTAATCGCGAGTTCGATGGCGGAGTTCGTGGCGACCGGGACCCTCCAGGTTCGGATCCTCGATTCCGTCCAGCGTGCCTCGGTGCTCTGTACGGACGGGTGTCTGGTTTCGATCGTTCCTGGGCCGGCGAGTGTGGCAGGCCTAACGACGACCGATCGATCGTTTGTCTCGTCTGCCCGCGACGATTACGAGCAGCGGTGGCAAAGGGCGGAGAAGTTCCAGTTTCGTACCCCACCGCTATCGAGAATTGACCGAACACTGGCCGAGGAGTTCGGCGAGAAGGCCGTTACAGACTTCGATCGGGCGCTCGCGACACTCGACACCGCACGGGGTAACGGTGAGGGGCTCGAAGAGGTTACGATTGCGCTGCTCGTAGCGGCCAACAACCGCGAGTTACTCTACGACATCAGCCGGTGGGGGGAGGATATCGGACTGGCGAGCAAGGCGACCTTCTCACGGGCAAAAAACCAACTCGAGGAACACGGACTGATCGATACTGAAAAGGTCCCCATCGACATCGGTCGGCCCCGGTTGCGGCTCATACTCGGGGACGACAAACTCGAACGTGCGCCCATGGAGGCGGTCATCGAACAAGCGGTATCGACGCTCGAGGACTCATCCGGTCGCTAGCCCTGGGCTTTTTTTTCCGCCACTCGTTCTGTCGGGTATGACTGTTGGGATTGTCGGATCCGGTCGTGCTGCCGACGCCGTCGAGGCGATGCTCGAGAGCAGTGACATCGATACGACACCGGTGGACGTGACAGGGATCGGGGGCGTGACACTGGCAGTGGTGACCGGCCAGGCGGGCGATTCCGTGTTCGAACGGACGAACGAACGCGCCCTCAAGACCGGGACCCGGTGGGTTGGCGTCGAGATCGGGGGTGTGGGGGGGATCCCGATCGTCGACGCTGCCGTCGCTGGCTTCGGTCCGGACTCGGGGTGTTACGAGTGCCTGAGTGGCCGTGTGAGTGCCAACCTCGAACCGCAGGCCGATCCTGCCGCCGCGCCCCCGGCTCACACGGCCCGGTTTGCCGGAGCCGTCGGCGGACGCGAGGCCGCCAGGTACGTTACTGACGGCGTCGACATCTTCGGACGGGCTGTGATGGTTCCGTTTACGGAACGGGAGTTTCTCCCGCTCCCGAACTGTCAGTGTGTGACCACCCGCGATCGGACCCTCGACCGGGCCTTCCGCTCCCGTGATATCGAGGAATCGCTTGCGCGTGCCCAAAGGGCCGTCGACGAGGTGGTCGGTGTCGTCCAGGAGGTCGGTGAGGCCGAATCATTCCCGATCCCGTACTATCTCGCACAGGCCTGTGACACAGCGGGGTTCAGCCACGTCAGTGCAGCCCGGGATGCAGCAGGGGTCGCACCCGACTGGAACGAGGCTTTCATGAAGGCGCTTGGCGAATCTCTCGAGCGGTACTGTGCCGGCGTCTATCGCGTCGACAATCTCCGGACAGCACGGGCATCGGAGCTTCCGGATGGGGTGGGTCCGTCGGCGTTCGTCTGCGAACACACCCCCGAACCGGACGCGGAGATCTACTGGACCCGAGGGCAACACCTTGCGAGTCGGAGTGAGGTGAAACTACCGGCCGAGTTCGTCTACCACCCCCCGCCGTCCAGAGCCTTTCGTTCACCCGTGACAACCGGGCTGGGGCTCGGAAACTCGACCGTCGAAGCGTTACTATCGGGGCTGTACGAGGTCGTCGAACGGGACGCAATGATGCTCTCGTGGTACTCGTCGTTCGATCCGCTGGCACTGGCGGTCGAAGAGCCGGATTTCGAGACGATGGTCCAGCGCGCTCGCTCGGAGGGTCTGGAGGTGACGACGTTTTTGCTCACACAGGACATCGACGTACCGGTGGTGGCCGCGGCGGTCCACCGCGAGGAGTGGCCCCGGTTTGCGTTGGGAACCGGCGCAGATCTCGATCCGGCGGGTGCTGCACGCTCGGCGCTTGCCGAGGCGCTTCAAAACTGGATGGAACTCCGTGGGATGGGCGCGGACGACGCGGCGGAGGCGATGGGGGCAATCGGGCGTTACGCGGCCGATCCGGACCCGGTATCCCCGTTCGTCGGCGCGGACGCCGAGATACCCGCCGGGACCGCAGGTCCCGACGAGATCGAATCCGGGGTGGCCGAGCTACAGGAGTTGCTCGACCGGATCCATGCCGCCGAGACGGAGATGGACGTCTACGGGGCAAAAACCACGACCAGAGGTGTCGAACAGCTCGGCTTCGAGGCAGTTCGTGCCCTGATCCCGCAGGCACAGCCGCTCACGTTTGGGAGTGCCTACTTCGGTGACAGAGCGCGGACAGTCCCGGAGGCGCTCGGGTTCGAACCCGAACTTGATCGGGATCATCACCCCTTTCCCTGATCGAAAAAGCCGGGCTAAACCCGGTCAGATGCCAAAGGCAACCCGTAACATGTCGCGGGTCCCGGGGCCAAGTCCGACCGCGACGATCGCAATCAGAAGCATCACCGAGTATCGCGGACTCTCGTCGATAAACTCCTTATCGAACACCGCCAGAATCGCGACCGGAACGAGGATTTTGAGAAGCAGGAACGGCCAGGCTTCCCCGACGTGGACGCCGAAAATCCTGTCCCCGCCCTGGATCGATCCGGTGACGTCCATGATGAGACGGTTCAGCGGGTGCTTGGCGCTGTAATCACCCAGCCCCCAGATCCACGTCCAGTCGTTTGCCACCACGTTTGCGACGCCGTCGATGGCGTGGCCCCACAGCACGACCAGCCCCATCAGCCCGGTTCCCGCGTGGACAACAGGCCGGCGGCTGTCGACGAGATAGTAGGCCCCGATCGAGACGAGCGTCGCCACCCCGAGGGTGACGACGAGTACCCCCGGAAACAGTGTAACGTATCCGACACTCGCGGAGAGTAGCATAAGATACCCGACCGTGAGCGTGACCGACCCGACACCGGCGGCCGCGAGAGGGTAATAGTAGGTGTCGGTGATGCCGCGGTGGGCGAGATACTTGCTTGCGAGAAACGCCGTCAGCGCAACGGCGAAGACGGTGAAATAGATGAACGGACTGATCAGCAGGGCGCTCACCGGATACTCAAAGGCAGGGGCTTCGCCGGCGCGAATGGCAGCGACAAAGGAGTCTTCGACCGTCCGGAGTGCTCCGCCAAACAGTACGAACGGGACCAGCGCATAAAAAAAGTATCTCGATGGGGTGAGGTCGAACCGCTGGAGCAGCAGATAGACCCCCGCGAGCATGAACACGAGAACGATAATGTATCCCACAGTCGAGATGACGGTGTACCCAGGTTCGGCGATAAACACCGTTCCCATCTCGGGTTCGAGTGCGGCAGGGTCACAGCTTGCGAGTTGGTCCGACCCCCTGACTACTCCGTCCTCCGCGATGTACCCAACGCAGTCCTGTCCTTTACCATCCGCACGGACCGGGCCGAGGAAGTACCGCCAGATGAACCCCCAGTAAACCCGTCGCGTAAAGAGGATGGCACCCACCGTGAGGGTGGCGACGCCGGCGACCAACGCGACCAGCCACGCCACCGGGGGACGCACGTCGTACCGTTCGAACAGCTTCATACTCGTCCCCCGGAGGGGGATCGTGTTTAGAATTCCGGTCTCGTGCGTCCGGGATACACACCAGCAAAACGCTGATCAAACTCATACGATCGGTTGTGAGTCAGTTCCGGAATTCGCCGGAACGCTCGGCGAAGTACCGGTAAACCGTTACAACCGACCGTATCACGCAACTGGACTCATACTGATTACTGCAAGTCTTTCCCGCCGTCGAAATCAAAAACAGGTGTTCCACGCCTTGACGAATCGAAATCTGCGACATGGGCACCAAAATAACCGCAGTAATCAGTATCAATCAGTCGGTTCGACGCCGGCCTGGACGGCAGCGAGCAGGTCCTCGTGGCACGAGCCATTGGAAACGACCAGTCCCCTCGAGTCGGCGTGCCACCGTTCTCCGAACACGTCGGTCACAGTCCCGCCGGCCCGGCGGATGAGGTGAACACCCGCCAGAGTATCCCACGGGTGGCCGGACGTAGGCATGAATGCCCCATCGAGGCTGCCACTGGCCACCAGCGCGAGGACACCCTGTATACAGCCAACCCGACGGACGTCTCCGAACCGCTCGGCTGCGGCGCGGTACATCGAGACGTGACTATCACTCTCTCGTGCCGGCCACCAGCCGACGAGCGCAACCGCAAACGTCTCCGGGTCCGTGCGGGAACTCACCGTCACGGGGGTGTCGTTCAGGGTGACGCCTCCGTGACTGACAGTGTAGATGTCCTCCTGAGCTGGAAGATACGTCGCGACGCCAACGGGTTCGCCGCCGGAGACAGCCGCGACGCTCGTGGCAAAAAACCGGATCCCCCGGACGAAGTTCGCGGTCCCGTCGATCGGATCGACCACCCACGCCCGCCCTTCCTCCGGGAGCGACTCGCGCAGGTCGATTGCGGTCGGGTCGACACCGACCGGGAGACTCCCCTCCTCGCAGACGAACGACGCGTCCGGGAACGCCTCGCGAATCGTCGCAATCACCTGGCGCTGGCTCTCGCGGTCCGTCTCCGTCACGAAGTCGTTTTTGTTCGTCTTGGTCTCGACGGTCAACTGCTCGCGGAACTGTCCGCGTGCGACTACCCCACCGGCGCGCGCTGCGCGTTCGGCGACTGCCCCTCTTCGGGTCGCGTCACTCATGTGGGATTTTCGCGGCCGCTGATAAAAAGTGCAATCGTTTCGACCCCGGTCCACGGGTCCCCGTCCCGCTATTTGGGGAGCCTGTGACTGAGAATTACCTCTTCTCGCTCCGCTTCCAAACCTCCGTCAGTCGCAACATTTCCTGGCTGTTCAACCATCGGGACCAGCGGTGCCCCGGTGTTCTCGGCATCGGTGTAGTGTTTGTACATAGTTCAGCCACAGACCCTCATTGTTTGTGCTGAAGGTCTTGTTCTGAACGTTGTCACAGAGGGTCATAAATATAATGATCTTTAATGAGTCCCGCGAACGAGCCAGACCAGCCGGCAGGTGGGTGCGTACTGTTCAGGGCTGTCCCGGCATCTGTCACTTATCGGCCGGAACAGTTAGACTGCAAAGAGAACGGGATACTGCCAGAAACGCCGCCTAAACTACGAACCCTCCTGTAGTCGCTGTGTCGTCTCGATCAGCGGGTGATGTGCGTAATCGACCGCCTCAATGTCTTCGATCGTCTCGAGATTTTCGTTTTCGGCGGTTTTGGCCATCCCCAGATCCACAGCCTCGTTGATAACGATGACGTAGGCATCCATCTCCTCGATGTCCAGACGGTTGGCTGCTTTCACGCGGTGGTGCCCGTCAGCGAGCAGTGTGTCGGTGGGTGTGTCGATAACCACCAGCGGCTCGGCGAGGCCGCGTTCGAGTTCGTACTGCCGTCCTTCGAGTTCGTCGGCGTACACCTTCCCCTGCGTGGGCGTGAGATCACGCAGCGAAATTGACCTTTGTTCTTCACCCGCATCGATATCGTGGATACTCTCGAGGGTCCGGAGGAGTTTGTCGACCTTGCCCGGCGTTGCCCGTTCGATCTGGCTGCGGATCACGTCCGCGTTGGAGATGATCCCGACGAGGTTCCCAGCGTCGTCGACGACCGGAAGTCGGCGGATACCCGAGCGGAGAATTACACGGGCAGCGTCGGTCAGCCGCATCTCCGGATGTGCCACGAGCAGGTCGGTCGCCATGATCTTGAAAATCGGTTCGTGATCCGCCTCCAGCAGAAGATCGCCGGCGCTTATAAATCCCTCCACGTGCCGTCCGTCACAGACCGGGAATCCGCTGTGATCGCTGCTCTCTGCGATCCGTGTCGCCACGCTCTCGACCGTGTCCTCGGGCGCGACCGTCGTAACGTCCCGCGTCATGTAATCTTCGACCGTCGGTTTGCCGTCTTCGTTCATTGTGCGAAAACAGGGATGGTCAGGTCAAAAACCCCCCGACTACTCGGGAGCCAACCCTCCGGGGAGTCCGTTCATGCGGTTTCGCTCCGGGGCATCACGTATCAGAGGTGTCGGCCGGCGGGCTGTCGTTTTCCCCGTCCGAGTCTTCGGCCGGAACGGTTCCCTCACGGGGGCCGGTGTCGGTGTCGTCGTCTGATTCGGCCGTGGGGTCTTCAGCGGGCTCGGTCCGTTCGGTAGAGGTCGGGTGGCTGGCGGCCGCATCTGGCGGATACTCGTCGGCAAGAGGCCCCAAATCGGTCTCCTCCAGGATACCGTCGAGTACTGCGCTGTCTTCGGGCGCTGCGTCCGGTTCGAGGTATCTCTCGGTGATCGTCTCCCTCGTGAGATCGGTCGGGGTCGAGGGCACGACCCGTGCCTCGACAGCATCAAAAAATCGGGCTTCGATCACCTCCTCGACGACCGCGCGAAGCGAGTTCGTCTGCTCGTCGACCGCGTCGAGAACGCCGAGATCGATCTGTCCGCCTGCCATGTCGACGTGACCGCCGGCGCTTCCGATCTGACCGAACGCGTCTCTGAGTGTCTCGCCGAGGTCGAGATCAGTGCCTCGTGACCGCGCCGAGACGTAGATCGTTCCCTCCCTGAACCCGTAGACGAGAACGGTAGCGATCTGTTCGAGACTGAGAAGCCGGTCTGCTGCCTGTGCGAGCGCGTCACGCTCGGCGATCTGGCCGACACAACTCATGAGAAACGTTCCCTCGACGTGACGGTTCCGGATCGCTCGCGCGACGGTGTCGAGTGTCTGTGAGGTCAGGCTCGGGGATTCGATACGCTTGAGCACCTCAAAGTCTGCACTCGCGGCCAACACCCCGGCAGCCTGAAAATCGGCCACCGAAACCTGACGCCGAAACGACTGTGTGTCGACGTAAATCCCAAAAAGCAGGGCCGTCGCTAGCTCCGCTTCGAGCGTGATCCCGGACCGCTGGGCATATTCCACGAGAATGGTACTGGTCGCACCAACGTCGCTTCGCAGATCGACGAACTGGGCGTCGATCGAGGCTTTTGGGGGATGGTGATCGATGACGATGTCGATCGGCGTGTCCGCCGGAAGCTGATCGTTGACGCCTGGGCTGGAGTGGTCAACCAGCGCGACCCCGTCGAACTCCGACAACGCGCCCGCCGAATCGAGGTTGCGCAACTCGAGATCGAGGAGATTGACGAACGCGAGATTCTGCTGGTGAGTGATGTTCCCGAAATAGCAGACCTGCACAGAACAGCCTGCTGCCTCCGCGAGCCGTTTGAGTGCAACCCCGCTGGCGATGGCGTCGGGATCCGGGTTGTCGTGGGTCACGATCGCGAGCGATTCGATTTCGCCGAGTACGGACCGGAGTTGGCGCACGCGGCGGCTCCGCTCAGTAACCCGATTTATAGTATGCTCGGCGACGATAGGGATCGGATCGATCACGACGTCGGCATACTCCTCAAGTGGTGGATGTGGATCGCTCGGCGCCGTCTCGCCGGCGTAAGCAACGATATATGTGGCAGGAAATGCCTCCCGGGCTGCCCGCGCGAGTTCGCGGTTCCGTTCGAAGTCGTCCGCTGCCACGACGACAAGATCCACCATACCGATCGACCCGAGTGTCTCGGGGTCCGTGGGATCGCCCGACTCGACCGGAATATCTCGTTCACGGAGCTGCTCGATCAAGCGTCTGTCGGTGGCGAGCATCTGGGTCGAACCGCGGCGCTCGGCGAGCGTTTCGACAAGTTGCTGGCCAAGCGACGACCCCCCAACGACCAGCCGAGTGATCATACCAATGCTGGTGGACACACCATCTAAAAGGCCCGGTATCTGTCCCAGTACCTATTTGAGTCGTTCCTGCAGGAACGAGGGATGGGCGGCGCTGACACCTTCGACCTGCATGATCCCCTCGTTGATGATCCGGCCGAGTTCGTCCCCGTTGCTGGCACGGACCTCCGCCATCAGGGTGTGATCGCCACTCGAGGTGTAGAGTTTCTCGATTGCGTCCAGGTTCTTGAGCTTCGGTGTGACTGCGACGTAACGTTCGCTCTCGACATCGACGCCTACAATTGCGATTGACTGTCCCGAGAGTTTCTTCGGATCCACGTCCGCCGAGTAGCCCACAATCACCCCCTCCTCTTCGAGTTTCTCGATGTACTTTCGAACGGTCGGTTTCGAAACCTCCGCTCGCTCTGCAATCTCGGCATAGGACGCCTGGGCATCCTCTTCGAGAACAGATAAAATACGTTGTTCGGTTCCCTCGACACTCATACCCGATTGTTTTTTCTCACCGGAAAAATATCTTCCGAAGATGAAAAGCCCACCTCGGTACCGACGAATCTATCCGCTGGTCCCGGCCGTGTCTCGCAGACCGTCGGTCCAGGGTGTCGTGGCTCACGTGTGTCGGGAGATGAGTTCGTCTGCGGCCCGTTCCCACTCCGCATCCTCATCAAAATACCGCTCAGCGAGTGGCTCTGAGGGCATCTCGCCGGTCGCCTGTTTTTCCTCATCGTAGGGGAGTCGATTCCTCTGTCTGTAGAAACGACCGGTCAACACCTCCCCCTCGTAGAGGCGCGACTCGGCATCGTACATCGCTTCGGCCGCCTCCCGACGGTCAGTGACGTCGAAATCGAACTCGTCGTCGTCCTGAACGTCGGTGTATGGAACGTACTCCTTTGCGTCTTTGTTCCAGGTCGGACACTGCGTGAGAAAGTCCACGTGCGCGAACCCGTCGTGTCGGATCGCCTCGACGAGGATCTCCTTGGCCTGGCGCGGATTGACGGCGGCCGTCCGTGCGATGTAGGACGCGCCGGACGCCAGCGACAGCGACATCGGTCGGACTGGATCCTTTGCACTCCCGTGGGGTTGCGTTTTCGATTTGTGTCCTTTTGGACTCGTGGGCGAGGTCTGACCTTTCGTCAGGCCGAAAATTTCGTTGTTGAAGACGATGTAGGTCATGTCGTGGTTCTCGCGGGCGGTGTGCATGAAGTGGTTTGCCCCGATCCCGTAGCCGTCACCGTCGCCGCCGGCGGCCACGACCTCGAGACCCGGGTTCGCCAGTTTCGCCGCCCGGGCGATCGGCAGCGACCGCCCGTGGATGGCGTGGTAGCCGTAACTCTCGAAGTAACTCGAGAGTTTGCCAGAGCAGCCGATGCCGGTCACGAGCAGGACCTCCTCCGGGGAACGCCCGACCTCCGGCATCGCCTGCTTGAGTGCCTTGAGAACCGCAAAGTCCCCGCAACCGGGACACCACGTCGGCTGTGGTTCGACCTCGGGCGTGAACTCGTGTCTGTCTATCTCCCGTTCCTCTCCGATCGCTGAAAATGCTGTCATCTGTACTCACCTCGTGTGTTCGTGCTGTCGTGGTTCGGATGCGCGATGTGGCTGTGCTTGCATCGTGTCGGTTCGCTCCGTTCGGTCGGTGTGTGGTCGTCCATCTCAATCCCCGGCCCCGGGGACCAGTTTGATGTTCCCGGTCGGCGGTCCCGTCTGTTCGACGTTGGCCTCGAACCCGTCAATTATCTCCCCGGGTTCGAACGGTTCCCCGTCGTATTTCAGGAGGCTCGACAGTTTGGGACCGAACCGACCGAGTTCCTTCTGTGTGAGCCCGCGAAACTGTGCCGTCGCGTTCATCTCGACGACGAGACACGCTTCGACGCTTTCGAGGAACGCTTCGACCTCCAGTTCCGGATAGGGCATGAGGTCGCTGACGCCGAGCGCTTTTACCTCGTGACCACGGGCATTGAGCCGGTCGACGGCCTCGAAGACAGTATCCTGGTTGCTGCCCCACGTCAACAGCCCGTGCGTGGCCTCGGGCGGCCCGTGGGCGGTCTGGTGGGAGGTCTCCTGTTCGTCGAGTTCGGTCCTGATCGCGTCGAGTTTGCGCAATCGGCGGTCCACCTGCGCGTTCCGATTGTCCGGGTCCTCGCTGATGTGACCAACGGCCATCGACTCGTTGCCGGTAGTCAGGTGCCGTCCGCCCTTCTGTCCAGGGACCGAGCGGGGGTTGACACCGTCTTCCGCCCCGTCGGTCGCGTACCGCTTGTACTTCCCGGCGGCGTCGTGTGCCGCCTCGGACAGTTCGTCCTCGGTCAGGACCGCCCCCGGTGCCGGATCCGGCTCCCGGTCGAAAAACGACGCCGGAACGGTTCGCATCTCGCCACCCAGTTTCTGGTCGTACAGCAGGATAGCCGGGAGGTTGTACTCGTAGGCGATCCGGAACAGTTCGCGCGTCTGCTCGTAGGCCTCGAACTGGTTTCCTGGCGCGGTAACGACCCGCGAGGAGTCCCCCTGACTGGTGTACAGGACGTGTTCGAGGTCGGCCTGTTCAGTCTTGGTCGGCAGCCCGGTCGAGGGACCTGCCCGCATCGCCTCGACCAACACGACAGGCGTCTCCGTCATCTCGGCAAGCCCCAGGGGCTCGCTCATGAGTGCGAACCCGCCGCCCGAGGAACCGGACATCGCCTTCACCCCCGTGTGGGAGGCACCGATTGCGAGCGAGGCGGCCGCAATCTCGTCTTCGACCTGCTCCGATATCCCCCCGAAATTGGGGAGATTCTGGGACATGATCGTGAACACATCCGTCCAGGGCGTCATCGGGTAGCCTGAGATGAACCGACAGCCGGCGTCGAGAGCCCCGTAGGCGATTGCGTTGCTCCCGGACACGAGTGCCTGCTCCTGTTCGTGGGTTCCATCGGGGACACGCAGGTCATGTGTGAACTCGAACTCCAGTGCGGCCTGGTAGGCCTGGTCCAGGATCGTCAGATTCGCTTCCATCACCTCGCCGCTCATGGCCCCCTCGATCAGCCCCTCAAAGTAGCTCGTGTCCATCCCCAGCAGCGCCGCCGTTGCCCCGACGCCGGCGGTGTTTCGCATCACCTCTCTGCCGTGTTCGCGGGCGATCGCCCGCAGATCCACGGGATAGACGTGCCACCCCTCGGCCTCGGCTCTCTCGTGGAGCCCGACCGCCTCGATATCCTCCTCGTCGGCGAACCCACTGTCGTAAACGAGAACACCCCCCTCGTTCAGGTCGTCGAAGTGTTCGACCAGCGGCTTGAGTTCCTCGTTGTCATAATAGGCGTCCTCGTCCGGACTGCGAGCGAAGCTATCCCCCAGCGCAAGTAAAAAGTTGAATCCGTCACCGCGTGATCTGACAGGCTCCGAGTCGGCACGCACCTCGACGTACGTGTGTCCCCCCCTGATCCGTGACGGGTAGTGACGGTGGGTGAACACGTGCAGTCCCGACCGCATCAGCGCTTTCGCGAAGTTCTGACTCGTGGAGTCGATACCGTCACCCGACCCACCCGCAATGCGCCACATTAGACTCCTCTCTGTCATCGGTACCGCCTCCGATCCGGTGTTGGTACCATAGTCAACGAAAGGAGGGGTTCGGACTAAAGGCTTGCTACCATATGACATTCGGTATATATCATGATATTACCGGCAGAATCGATGGGGGGCAGGTCGACAGTATGTGCCGGCACAGACTGAGCTGTACTGTTCGGGGTCGGGGTTCGAGCCCGACAACCACGGCAGGGAGTCAAACGAGCAGCGTGTTCAGGGCATCCGGGACGACGAGAGCCCGGCTACCGGGTTCGATCGCCTCCTCGACGGTCCCGGCTGCGTGCATCAGACACTCCTCGACCACCGCCGGATTCGCGCTGTTTGTGATCCAGAAGTCGTGCTCCCGGAGCGAGCGCGCAACGACGAAGGCACGCTGTGCACCGGGTTCGTAGCCGTCTTGCATCTCGGCGTAGAGCGTCCCTGGGTCGGTGGCGGCCGCAAGACGCTCGTAGAAGCGCTGTTCGCCAGTCCCCTCGCCGGCCCCTTCCTCCAGCGATGCGGGAACGATCACGCGACCGCCCGCACGGAGTGGGTTGTGGGCACCGAGGATCACGTAGGTTCCCCCCCGTGTCGCCTGATAGAGGTTTGCGTCTTTGGGTGCACCGATCCCCGCGACGACGGCGTCGTAGCCATCCTCGACCTGTACGGAGAGGGCCTCCCGGGCTGTGCCTGCGAGTTCGGCAACGACAGCCCGGTGGTCGCCTGCGCTCGCGCCCAGGATCCCTTCGGGACTGTGTGTGACGTTCAGACAAAAGTCGACGCCAGCCACGTCACCCGCGCGGTCGAGAAACGCCCGGAAGGGGTTGTCCGCGATCCGCCCCAACCGCACCCCATCGCGTCCAAGCATCGCTGGACCGTGGGTGTGCCGGATCTGTGACTCGCCGCCCGCACCGACGACGGCCGTCTTCGCGCCGCCCGAAAAGCCCGCGTACTGATGGGGTTCGACCATGCCGGTCGAGCAGAGCAGATCCGTCCGGGCTACAGTCTCGTAGAGTTCGATCGGACAGCCCTC
>JAQCMX010000108.1 GCA_028274885.1 Haloarculaceae archaeon | reverse complement strand
GTGCGTCCGTGAGGGTCGGCGGCTCCACCCCGCCCGACAACACCCGTCTCACCTGCCGTAGCAGGGTGTTGAGAGGTGTCGCATTTCCTCGCAACTGCCGGCAGTTGCTTCGGATTAAGGTCTTTAACCCACGTCGCAACTGTACCCGTCGATACGGTGGCTTGTGTAATAAGCGTGCGGCCTTCACCCTCGGGGTCAAGCCCCGAGGCACTCGGCCTGCTCCGCCTGTAGAGACCGGTAGTCTGTCTCACCGGCCAAGCAGATTTACCAGGCGATCACGGATCCCGTCTTCCTCACCGAGTTGGAGGTAATAGGCGTCGCCCCCGTCCTCGTAGTAGCTGTCGATGCGGCGCTTGGTATCGAAGCCGAGCGAACGATAAAACTGGAGGGCACTGCGGTTGGTGGTCCGGGCGTGGCAGGTGACCGAACTGTGTTCCTCTGCGACGCTTGCGACCAGCCGTTTTCCAAAACGCTGGCCGCGGTAGTCGCTGTGGACGGCAAGAAAGAGGATGTACCCGTCACGGCGGGCGGCCGCAAACCCGATCAACCGGTCAGTGCTCCGGTCGACGTAGAGATAGACGGTCGAGCGTCGGTACGCGTTCCGGAAAAAGCCTTTGCGCTGGCGCAGAACGCCCTCAGACTCGCGTATCGACTCTTTGAGCTGCCAGGCCTGTTCGAGGTGATCGTCATCGCCTGGACCCACCTCCAGCCGCTGGACGTTGATACTCACTACCGTATGATATCGGTCCCGGGGATAATAATTCCATTGGGACGGGAGCGCAGAAAGAACCAACCACGACACACGGCCGGTGTCACGAGCCGCCGTGACTACCGGCCGCGCTGCAGTAGATCTTTGCCTCAGCAGCGCACGGTTGTAGACAGGATCGACGGCACCGGACCCCGCGGGCGGTCAATCCGACCGATCAGCCATCATGAGCTATACACTACGCGATCACACGGCGGACGTGGCGGTCGAAGCGACCGGCGAGACACTCGGGGAGACGTTCGCAGCGGTCGCAGAGGGCATGGGCGCAGCGATGTGTGAGAACGTGCCTGAGGGCGGTGACCGCCACGAACTCAGCGTTACGGCCGGGAGCTGTGAGGCCGTGCTGTTCGATTACCTGGATCAACTCATCTACGAACGCGACGTTTGTGGCGTCCTCCCGGTCGACCACGCCGGGGAGGTAGTCGAAGACCCCAACGATTGGCGGTTCACCGGCAGCTACCGTGGTGTCCCTTTGTCGGCGGTGACCGCCCGGGATCTGAAGGCGGTGACCTACTCGGAGATGGACATTTCCCAAACCGAGGACGGGTGGCGCGCGTACGTCGTTTTCGACGTCTGATAGTGGTTACTGCGGTTATTTTCGTGCCCATGTCCAGAGAGCCCGGCCACCACAGGTGGGGGCGAGCGAAGAAGCGAAGTAGACGAGAGACGAAAACCCGGGTGTGAAAGAGTACGAACGCAAGCAGTTGCTCGAGCGTATCGAGCGGGAAGGGGCAACTGTCGGAGCCGCCATCCCCGATGAGATTACGGTGCAAGGAGAGGAAGTAAAACTCCAGCAGTTCGTCTTCGAGATCCGTCGCCGCGATACGGTTCCACCCGGCGAGAAGGAACGCGTCGAGCGTGCAAAGAGGAACCTCCGGCGCGAGCGACTCCAGCGGAAACAACGAATCGAGGATGGCGACATACCGTTCGGGAAGGCCGAACGCCTCGCGGAGTCGATCATCGGGATCGATCGGGCGCTGAACGAACTCGAGAACCTCGGTCCGGTGGATGTCGAAAACGAGGCACGGGCGACCGAGACCGCCGACCGCAAACGCTGGATGAAGTTTCTCAAACAGGCGCTCGGACAGGGGGACGAGGAGAGCGGACACGGCGTGACCGGGAGGGGCCGATGACTCGCACCGAGGAGGTGGCACGCAGACTCGCGGAGTTCGCGGATCTGCTGGAGGCCAAAGACGTCGAGTACAAACCCCGTGCCTACAGGCGTGCAGCCGAGAGCGTCAGCGAGTCTCCCGACCCCGTGGAAGCGCTCGCCCGCGCTGACGAGGACCGGCTCACCGAGATCGAACACGTCGGCGAGGCGATCGCGAGCAAGATCAGGGAGTACATCGAAACCGGTGAGATCGAGGAACTGGAGCAACTCCGGTCGGAACTTCCGGTCGAGATAGACGCACTGACAGACGTCGAGGGTGTGGGACCCAAGACGGTCGGAACCCTTTACGAGAGATTGGGTGTCCAGACGCTTGAAGACCTCGAGGCCGCCGCAGAGGCCGGCGACATCCGCGATATCAGTGGCTTCGGTCGGAAAACCGAACAGAACATCCTTGACGGGATCGACTTTGCTCGCCAGTCCCAGCGCCGCCAGCTCCTCGGTGCGGCCCGGCCACAGGGCGAGCGGATCCGCGAGTACCTCACAGAACTGGACGCTGTCGTGCGGTGTGCGCTTGCGGGATCGATCCGGCGGTGGAAGCCGACAAGTGGGGACGTAGATGTCCTCGCCGCCAGCGAAGAGCCCGGGACCGTAGTCGAGAAGTTTACCGACTTTTCCGAGGCCGGCGGTGTCATCGAGTCGGGGACAAACAAGGCGAGCATCCGCATCTCCGACGTTCGCGTCGATCTGCGGGTCGTCGATCCCGGGGAGTTTGGGGCTGCACTCCAGTATTTTACCGGCAGCAAGCAACACAATGTCGCGGTGCGAAATCGTGCGATCGAGCGTGATCTGAAGGTAAACGAATACGGTGTCTTCGACGTCTCCGGGGTCGAAGAGGAGGGCCAGCGGGTCGGCCGTCGGGTCGCCGGTCAGGCGGAATCGGAGGTCTACGAGGCAATCGGCGTGGCGTTTATTCCGCCGGAACTACGCGAGAGACGGGGTGAACTACAGGCGGCCGCAGCGGGGGAACTTCCAGCCCTCCTCAAGCGTGCCGACGTGTGTGGGGATCTCCACGTGCATACCGACTGGTCGGACGGGGGCCACGCGATCGAGGAGATGGCGAGGGAGGCGGCGGCATTCGGCCACGAGTACGTCGCAATCACGGACCACGCGACCGGACCCGGCATGGTCGGAGGCACCGGAATCACGGATGAGCAGATCCGCGAGCAACGTCAGGAGATCCGTGCGGCCGACGACGACAGCGAGATCGACCTGTTTGCGGGTATCGAGGCCAACATCGATCCCGACGGCGGCATCTCGGTCGGCGACGAGGTGCTCGCGGAGTTGGACGTCGTGGTTGCCTCCCCACATGCGGCTCTCGACGGTGACGGGACCGACCGCCTCGCAAAGGCCGCACGACATCCGTCCGTGGACATCATCGGCCACCCGACGGGCCGGTATCTGAACCAGCGGCCCGGCCTTGATATCGACGTCGAGCGGCTGGCCGGCGTCGCTGCCGACCACGGCACCGCACTGGAGATAAACGCAAATCCACGCAGGCTGGATCTGTCAGGACAGGCTGTAAAAACAGCCATCGAGGCGGGCGCGTCCGTCGTGATCGACACGGACGCACACCAGCCGGCAAACTACGAGCTTCTGCCCTACGGCGTTCACACCGCCCGTCGAGGCTGGGCCGAACCCGACGACGTGGTGAACACCCGCGATGCCAGCGACCTTCGATCATTCCTCACATGACGCGGTTTCTGCTCGATACCATGCTCGGTCGGCTCGCAACGTATCTCCGGATGTGCGGGCACGACACCGGCTACGCGCTCGACCAGGGTGTTGAAGCCGACGGCAGAATCATTAAAACCGCCCGCGAGGCGGGGCGTGTCCTGCTGACGCGTGACCGCGACCTTGCCGACCGATACGAGGGGGGTTTCCTGCTGGAATCCCGGGACCTGCACGGGCAGTTACAGGAGGTGGTCGACGCGGGCTACGCACTCGAACTTCCGGAGACACCCGAGCGATGTGGCGTCTGTAATGGCTCTTTGGGTACTATCCCCCCCGACTCCCGGACGCCATCGTACGCACCCAGCCCCGACGAGACCGACCTCTGGCAGTGTGGGGACTGTGGGCAGTTCTTCTGGAAGGGAAGTCACTGGGACAACGTCGCAAAGCGCCTCGAAGAGATCGGGTGAACGACACTCCCGCACGCCGCTCGGGCACAACGATCCGTCGCCCAACAGGACAGGGCGACACTGTGTCTACCGTGGGAGCCAGCCAGGTCGGTCACTGGGCACGCAGAACACCCGGACTGCGATCAGATCGAATCCGAAACGCCAATTAGGGCCCTCCGAATAACCGGAGTCGGATGAGTCTCTCGGAGGAGGCACGCAGGCGTCTCGCGGACATCGTCGAACTCCAGCCGACAAAAAACGCGGAGCTACAGAAGCGCTGGGGGATGGAGAGTGGCAGCGAGGTCCACCAGTATCTCGAGGGAACGCTTGGCCGGTACTACTATCGTGACGATGACAGTCTAATCTGTGCGACACCCGAGGGGGAAGTGGTCGTGGGCGAGAGCGATGGTGACGGCGAACGGGTCGTCACGGGGACCGAACGGCAGTGCCAGGTCCTCGATGCCCTCCCCGGCCCAGAGGGGGAGCCCCAGAGTGTTGTTGCCACGCTGCATGATCTCCAGGAGGCGACCGGGGACGATCCCGGCGTGGACGCCGTGCGGTCGGCACTACACGGCCTCACCGATAGAGGGCTGGTCGAGCGCGTGCGCAAAACGGTCCCAACCTTCCGGCTTGCAGTCGAGCGCGAACGGATCCGGATCGACACCGAGGGATAGACAGACACGACGACTTGGGGGTACGAACGCGGAGTGGCGGGTCGGGTTAGAGGTCGGGACGCCCCCGTGCTCGCTGGCGGTCGAGGAGCCGTTGTATCGCCCGGCCGGGCCCGCCCTCGATCGGCCAACCCCGGCTCCGCCAGCCCGGCGGCTCAGGTTCGAATTCGGGACACGAACTAGCACATTCGCCGGGTGTCTGGTGGCAGGATTTCGCAGTACAGTAGGGCCGGGCAACCGCCGTCGTCGGCGAGAGCTGGAAGTACCGGCAGTCCGGGCGCATCGAGGAGACGTACGACCGCCAGCCACGCTCGTAGGCCCGCTCTGCGATTTCGAGCCGTTTGGTGTGTTTCCACGCAGGGTCGACGTACTCGAAACGGGCCGCCGATGTGTCGTGTCCACGCCCGGTTGGACGATCGAGGATCCGCGTCCCGTGCTGGTCGACGGCGAGTGTCCTGGGTCGCCAGCGCACTGTCGTGGAACCCACACCCCGCCGACCGGTGTCGACGGTCAGGACGCCCGCCTCGACAGGACAATCGGCCAGCAGGATCGGTTCGACCGTCCCGCCGGTGGCTCGGGTAGCAACCCACACCTCGTCCGCGAGCGCGAGCGCCACGTCCTGTCCGAGCTGATCGGTCAGTGCGTTGGCGGCACTGGCGTCGAGATCGGGTTTGTTCTCGATCGCCACGATCCGGTCGATCCAGTCTGGATAGGGACACTGTCGACGAAGTTCGATCCGACCGCCGGCGCCGCGGCGCCGGTCGACGATACCGCGGTCTGCGGCCTCGTGGACGGCCTCGCGGACGTATCGCCAGGGGTACCCAGGATCGGGAAGCGCGTCGCGGTACCACGCCCAGTCGGCGGGGGCGTTCCGGACCACGTGAAGCAGATCCGAATCGAGTGCGCGCTCGCCAAAGTGGGCTCGCTGGCGGAGTCCCTGGGGATCGCATTCGAGGACAATTGTATCCCAGCGTCGATACTGTGTCCCAAGCTGTCTGGCGACGACGACAGTCCGGTCGTCCCCATCGGGCGGCCAGTGACGCTCTGCCCAGGCACAGACCTGCAACTCGAAATCAAACTCCGTGTTCACGTCGGCTACGAACAGTGGCGGCGAATGCTTGAAGATTGTGCCCGTGGCGGACCAGTGACACTATACCGAACCGGGGCGAAGACACGCCGATGTCGAATTCCCCACACATCGTCGGAGTCTGTGGGAGTCTCCGGGATGACAGTTACACACGGATCGCACTCGAACACGCGCTTCAGGCTGTGGCCGATCGCGGTGGGTCGACGGAACTGCTCGATCTCCGGGGGTACGATCTCCCGGTCTTTGATCCGGACAACCCCGACGCAGGCGATGCAGAGCAGTTCCGTACCAAGATCCGTACAGCCGATGCCATCCTGCTGGGTTCGCCGATGTACCACGGATCCTACGCCTCGGGATTAAAAAATGCCCTCGACTACTGCGGGTTCGACGAGTTCGAAGACAGGACAGTGGGTCTGCTCGGCGTGGCTGGTGGGCAGTTTCCGATCACCACGCTCGAACACCTGCGGTCGGTCTGTCGGGCGCTAAACGCCTGGGTGCTCCCACACCAGGCGGCGGTTGCAACTGCATCCAGCCAGTTCGAGGACGGCGAGTTCGTCGACCAGGAGGTCGCCAATCGGGTCAGATCGTTGGGTCGGCTGGCTGCCGAGTACGCCCGGATCGAACCTGCGCCAGCAGCCTTCGAGAGCGAACAGAACGTCGGTGCAGAGTGAGGGAGGTTCGTGCCGGTCTTTCGCTCGCTCGGACACCGTTTGGAGGGGTGTAGACAGTCCGGTCGGAGATGACGGTGTACGGCCTGGCAGAACAGAGCCGCACCGATCCGTTCAGACACCGAATTCGGTCAGCAGACGGGCCACGAGCGTCAGAATAAACAGCCCGCCGAAGACGATGGCTGCCGTTGCGACAGCGTGTGAATGTGGCTGGCCACGCCGCACCCCGATTACGTACGAACCGACGACGATGGTACCGGCGGCAAGGCCGCCGAGCAAGCCATACAGCAGTTCGGTTGGGTTACCGCCCGCAAGCGATCCCGTCACGAGAGCTGCCACGGCCGCCAACAGGAGGAATCCCCCGAGCAGGAACCGCTCGTTGCGAAACAGACTGGATGCCATTGGTCTCCCGCTGTCGTAGCGGCCCCGACGTAATAATCGTTTACATACCGCCGTGAACACACCCCGGCGTCGGGCCCCGAGGCAGTCACCTCGAACCGTCTGTACGGGAGAGATCACAGAGATGTTGACACTACCGTGGACCCTTCCGATGGGGTTAGTTCATCAGGGCAACGGATCGATCAGTCGTCGTCAGCATCCGTCCGTGCCTGTCGGCGGGCCGCCCGTTCGATGAACTCCTGTGGAAGTTCGTCGATCTCGCCGGCCTGCACGCCCCACAGATGGGCGTACAGGCCATCGTTGTCCAGCAGATCGGTGTGTGTGCCGCGTTCGGCGATTTGCCCGTCCTCGAGAACGAGGATCTCGTCGGCATCCTTGATCGTCGAGAGTCGGTGGGCGATGGCAAACGTGGTGCGGTTGGCGGCGAGTTCATCAATCGAGCGCTGGATGAGCATCTCGGTCTCCGTATCGACATCGCTCGTGGCTTCGTCGAGAATGAGGATGTCGGGATCTCTGAGGATTGCCCGGGCGATCGAGAGACGCTGACGCTGTCCCCCGGAGAGTTTCACACCGCGTTCACCGACTTCGGTATCGTAGCCGTCCGGTAGATTCTGGACGAACGCGTGGGCCTCTGCCATCTTGGCGGCCTCGACGACCTCCTCGCGGGTCGCGTCGAAGGTGCCGTAGGTGATGTTTTGCTCGACGGTCCCGTAAAACAGGTACGTATCCTGGCTGACATACCCCATCGACTGCCGGAGACTTCGGATGGTTGTCTCGCGGATATCGGTCCCGTCTACCCGGATCACACCGTCGTCGACATCGTACAGACGCAAGAGGAGTTTCAGCACCGTCGATTTGCCCGCGCCGGTCGGCCCCACCAGCGCAACTGTCTCGCCGCTCCCGACGACGAAGTCGATGTCCTCAACGACGGGTTCGTCGCCGTAGCCGAAGGTGACGTCGTCGTACTCGACGGTGCCGTCCGCGATGTCCAGTTCCGTCGCGCCCTCGGCCTCGGCCACACGGTGTGGTTCGTCCATCAGCCCGAAGATGCGCGCTGAGGAGGCGCGTGCGCGCTGATACATATTGATTATCTGTCCAAACTGTGCCATCGGCCAGATGAACCGCTGGGTGTAAATGATGAAAACGACGAACGTTCCCTCCCGGAGATTCCCGGTAAGCGGTCCGGGCGCGGTTCCGCGGAGCACCCACAGTCCGCCGACGATGAAGGTGATCGCGAATCCGAGGCCCGCAATCAGCCGCAGACCGGGGAAAAATTTGATCCGGGTGCGGATAGCGTCCCAGTTGGCCTCAAGATACCCGAAGGAAACGTCGTCCACACGGTCGGACTCGTAGTCCTCTGTGGTGGAGGATTTGATAACCTTGATACCACCGACGTTGTTCTCCAGACGGGAGTTTACCTTCCCGACGGTGGAGCGCACCTCGGCGTATTTCGGCTGGATTATCTTGATAAACACATACGTAAACAGTGCGATCAGCGGCACCGGCACAAGCGCAACGAGCGCGAGTTGCCAATTAAACGCAAAGAGAACAACCCCGATAGCAACGATCATCACGGACATCCGAAACAGCGAGTTCATGCCGTCGTTGAGAAACCGCTCCAAGCGGTTGACATCGTTCGAGAGGACCGACATCATCTCGCCGGTCTGTTTGTCGGCAAAGAAGTCCATATTCAGCCGCTGCATCTTG
The DNA here is from genome assembly GCA_028274885.1 of Haloarculaceae archaeon. Taxonomy (GTDB): domain Archaea; phylum Halobacteriota; class Halobacteria; order Halobacteriales; family Haloarculaceae; genus Halovenus. The sequence goes on along the minus strand of JAQCMX010000108.1, from coordinate 1,120 downwards.
TCGTATGTGTCCGTCCGGACATCGTGTTGGATATTCTGGGCGAACGAATTGAACCCCCAGTTACGCGTCCAGTGAAAGATGGCCCCGAACAGAAAGGCACCCGCGACGATGGCGATGGTAAACCAGAACTGTCCCTCCTGGGTTCCTGGGGCAACCGACCTGATCAAATCACCGCCAAACGGGAACGCCTCGTGGTAAGGGACAGTCTCAAGAAACACGGCGTCGATTGCGACACCGAGCATGAGCGGGGGGAGCAAATCGAGGATGCGAGCGAACGCGCTGGCAACGATACCGACCGAAACGGGAAGCTTATAATCGGAGCCGTACTCACCGAAGAGTCGTCGCATCGGGTTCTCAATCTCGTCACGCTGATCTTCGAAAGGGTCCTCGTCCTCCCAGTCAATTCCGCTCATAGTGTCCGTTATCCTAGAGGGTACCGGGAGGAAAAAGTCCATTGTCTCGCGGGCGACGACACCCCACGGCGGGAGGTCAGGAGTCAGGTTCGGTGGTCTCGGGAATCTCGATCCGGTCATCGGCGGTGAGACCGGTCTCGTTAGCCCACCCACGTTCGACCTCGAGGACGTACTGTGCGGTCCCCCGGTACCGTGGGCCCACGCCCGTCACGGGCACCCCGGCGTGGTGGATCGTCCTTACCCGACCGTCACGATCGATGAAGACGATATCAAGCGCGAAGGACATATTACGCATGACGTAGGCATGGGTGTCTTGATTGTTGTGAACGAACAACATGCCCTCACCGGGGGACAGCGAGTCGGTACGGCTCAGACCGATCCGTCGTTTGTCGCGGGTGTCTGCGATTCGGACCTCGACAGTCGCCAACTCGGTCCCGTTGGCATCCACGGCAGTGACCGTAGTGCGGTCGTACTCGCCGGGATCGAGGAGTCCAACCGGCGTGAAGAGGACGAACCAGAGAGCGAGAAAGATGGGGATAAAGACCGCGAGGCTTCGAAGCGATCTGTGCACAGGGGTAGCAAGCCGGGGAAAGACAGTAAGTGTTATTCCCCGCCACCGGTTTCACACGCGTAGGGTTCGTGGTCTAGCTGGTTATGACGCGGCCTTTACAAGGCCGAGGTCGGCGGTTCGAACCCGCCCGAACCCA
>JAQCMX010000104.1 GCA_028274885.1 Haloarculaceae archaeon | reverse complement strand
TTTATTATATAAATAGTTACCGCCCGGAAGCCCTTCGCAACCGGAATGTGGCAGTGATTACTGGGAGTCTTTCGGGCTGTGCTGGTAGGGATGGATCGTTCTCACGGCTGATAGTGATCAGTGCGGTAGTTTTCGTGGCCACGTTACAGATAGTGTGTGTCATGGCGTGAAACAGCCGTTTCGATCCGCGAAAGCGGTACAGACCCGTAATAATCACTATCAGAGCAGGTCACAGGCGGTAAACTGCCGCAACTGACGGTCGCGTTTTGCCTGTAAATCGCACAGATTGGCGCTAGAATTGATCTACTGCAGGTGGTAACACGTTATACTAAATATCGGGGTCACGATGAGCAACTAAATGCCTGGAAGTTCGCTCCCACTCCTGGGGGTAGTGTTGTCTGTGACGGTCGCGTTCGTCGTCTCAGCCCAGGTGCTGTTCGTGCGTGTGGGCGCACAGCACGGTGGCATCCGCCAGGCAGTGCTGTTGAGTATGATCATCAACATCGTAATCTTCCTGCCAGCGGCAGCAATCCTCCATTTTCCGGACTACGGGCTGACACCGATTTCACTGCTTTCCTTTTTTGCCGCAGGACTCATGGGAACGTTTCTCGGTCGGGTGCTGTATTACGACTCTATCAACCGAATCGGGGCCGGGAAGACGGAGCCACTAAAGGCGTCGATGCCGCTTTTCGCGTCGCTCATCGCCGTTCTTATTCTCGGCGAGACGCTGACGATGGCCCATACCGGTGGTATCTTTCTTATCGTCGTCGGTATCGCCGCGATCTCTTGGGAGACGACCAACAACGACCCAGAGCGCGGCGAGGATGTGTCGGTAACGGCACTGGGACTTCCGCTCCTGGCTGCAATGTCATTCGCGACTGAACCGAACTTTGTCCGCATCGGTTTCGCTGAGGGGACACCGGTGCTAGTCGGACTAACACTGAAGACCGTCACCGCCGGGGTTGGCTTTCTTGCCTATCTCCGGTATCAGAGAACACTTAATCTCGACGAACTGCTCGGTGAACCACACACAAAGTGGTATCTCGCCGCAGCCGTGGCGAACACACTTGCAGTTCTTGGCTACTACGCTGCGTTGAAAATTTCGCGTGTCGTCGTTGTCGCGCCGATCACCCAGATGAGTCCGCTGCTCGTGGCCGTCCTCGCCTATATCTTCCTTAGTCACTTAGAACGCGTCACCTGGCGACTCGTCTCGGCTTCGGTTTTGGTTGTCGTCGGTGCCGGGGTCGTGACTATCTTTGGGTGACGGTCTACCACGTCTGGATGTCGTCGTCGATTCCGTCAACGTCAGTCAGTGCGTCGCGCAGCGGTTGTGGCGGTGTCACGTCGAGGTCAGCGGCGGTTTCCGCCAGCGGCGCGAGGTCGTGTTCGGGGATCGTGATACCCTGTTCCCGGTTTTTTTCTGCTCGCCGGTGAGCCCCTTCGCCGGGTAGTCGAACCCCATCTTCGTGCCTGAGATGTGCCGCCAGGTGCTTGATCCGGTCCTCTATGGCCGCTATCTGCAGAAAGTACGTCGGGTCGACAAGGATAAATCCCGCCCCGTTTGCGAGCCACTCCGGTTCGTTCTCACCGACCACGGGGTTGCGGCCGACCAGTCCACCCAGAAGTTCGGCGACCAGCGAGAGGGCGTAGCCTTTGTGCCCGGTACTGCGACCACCAAGAGTGAGCAAAGCACCGTCCCCCTCAAGAAACGCCTCGGGACTGTCGACCGGGTCGCCAGACTCCGTCGTCGTCCATGCATCGTCCATTGGTTCTCCCGTCCGGTGGTGGTCGCGAACGACGCTGCCGGACACCTGACTGGTCGCAAAGTCTCCGACGATGTCGAAATCGAGAGCGTCAAACGTCGGGATACCAAAGGCGACCGGGTTCGTCGAAAGCTTCCGCTTGGAGCCACCAAACGCCGCGGTGTTTTTTGCACCACCGGCTGTGTTTGTAAAGGCCAATAAGATCATTCCCTCTCCGGCTGCCCGTCCGGCAAACTCACCGACAGGCCCGATATGTGACGCGTCACGGAGGCCGACAACGGAGACGCCGTATTCCGCCGCGACGGCAACACCCTCGGCGGTCGCCTCGCGCGCTGCAAGCTGACCGAACCCAGTCTGTCCGTCAACCCGGACTGTTGCACCCTCGCCGCGATCTGTCACTGGGGTTGCTGCCGGATCGATAGCGCCGTCGCCAACCATCGCCGCATACAGCGGGAGGATACCAATACCGTGGGTGCCGTAGCCCCGGATATCTGCCCGGAGAAGTGACTCTGTGACCTGCCGTGCGGTCGCTTCGGGTGCGCCGAGTGCGTCGAGAAGCGCCTCCGAGAAGGCATGGAGTGTCTCTGGGTCAAAACGCATCGTTACTCACCCGGCCGATACCGGCTATCATCAGCGCGACGCGATGGGATCAGGGCCTGACCGTATTGAAACATTATCTGACAACTGTTTTGCCGCCAGTTGTACTAAATGTATTGGCAAAGTTGAGG
>JAQCMX010000100.1 GCA_028274885.1 Haloarculaceae archaeon | reverse complement strand
TTTCGCCACCACGTGATGGCGCATATCGTGGATCAGTTACAGCCAACAGTATGAGTGAGTCGCGACCACGTCCCCGGATCGCCGTGTGGGGACCCCGGCGCGAGTTAATAAGGGTTAAAACCAGTGACCCGGAATAATCTGGTATGAGTACACAAGAGAACGTCCAGAAGTGTATCTCCTGTGGGATCAGGATCGCCGGGACGAACGCGGCGGGGTTTAACTGCCCGGAGTGTGGGACACAGATCTACCGGTGTGCCACCTGCCGCAAACAGAGCAACCTCTATGAGTGTCCGGACTGCGGGTTCACGGGGCCGTAATTATGGGGAAGGTAGCAGCGGCAATCAAGGTCATGCCGGAAGATCCCGAGGTCGATCTCGACGGGCTCCAGGAGCGTCTGGAACAGGCTTTGCCCGAGGGCGCGAAGATAAACGGGTTCGACCGCGACGATGTGGCCTTCGGACTCGTTGCACTCATCCCGACAGTCGTTGTCCCTGACGAGGCCGGCGGCACAGAAGCCGTCGAGGAGGCATTCAGCGAGGTTGCGGATGTCGAGAGTGTCTCCGTCGAGGATGTCGGCAGGCTTTAGCTGGTCCTCAGCACTCCGGTTTTTTGTGTGACAATTCATTAAAGCGGTTCCGAAACGGGAACAAGAGGTTTTGCCCTGCCGTTTGTAATGATACCGTTCACACGTGACCGTGCCCGGTGCCGGGCGCGAGTTGCGCGCGCGACACGTCCTCGTGGTGGTGGCTAACCTGGAGTGCAAGAAAGATGCCGTGACAGGCGTTTTGAGACTCGTTTGTTTGCAGCCTATACACGCTGCGGGGTCGACGCCGCGGCAGTTTTTGCCATCGCTACCTGTCTCTCGTGTCAGACATACCTCGAATTTGGCTTGTACATAATAAATATGCTCAGCAAAGTGATAAATTTCTGGTTGTCTGTCAGTACATAGTCGCGTCGTGGTGGCAATCTCGCCGAAGATGGTGGTAAAATCGGCGGTAACACCAGGGTTGAAATCAGTCCCGAGCGATGCCGGTGTGTGGCTCACACACTCTCGATCGGGGCCTTGCGAGAGGCCTACCGGAGCGGCGAAACGACACCGTCTGCGGTCGTCGAGACCGTCCTCGATAGGATCGAACCCGACGAGCGAAACGTCTGGATATCCCGGGTTCCAGCGGCGCGGCTCAAAGGGCGCGCACGGAGCCTCGACGAGCAACTTGCGGCCGACAGCCCGTTCGAGGATACGCCGCTGTTTGGCGTGCCCTTCGCCGTTAAAGACAACATCGACGTTACGCCGTTGCCAACGACTGCAGGGTGCCCGGCCGCCGAGTACGATCCGGAAGCGGACGCGACAGTGGTCGAGCGACTGCGCGAAGCGGGGGCGATCTTTGTCGGCAAGACGAACATGGACCAGTTCGCAACCGGACTCGTGGGAACGCGAACACCGTACGGAACCTGCCGGAACGCGATCGACGAGGCCTACATTTCCGGGGGGTCGAGCGCCGGCTCCGGCGTCGCGGTGGCAACGGGGCAGGTCTCGTTCGCGCTTGGCACCGACACCGCCGGCTCCGGTCGGGTTCCAGCGGCCTGTAACGGTATCGTCGGGCTGAAACCGACCCGCGGCGCTTTGAGCAACACCGGTGTCGTCCCGGCCTGCAAGACACTCGACTGTGTCGCGGTCTTTGCGCTGACCTGTGCCGACGCGTTGCGTGTCGAACGGGTCGCGGCAGGCTTCGACCCCGAGGACCCATACAGCCGTCGTGGAGTATCGTCGGAGACGTTTTCGCTGTCTGAGGCGGCCGAGACGACCACAGTCGGCGTACCAACAGCCGACGGATTGAGGTTTTTTGATGACGACGAGGCGGCGGCGCTGTTTGAGGACGCAACCGCACGCTTCGAGGATATGGGTGTCGAGGTACAGCGCGTCGATTTCGAACCGTTTCTCAAGACCGGACAGCTCCTGTATGACGGTCCGTGGGTTGCCGAACGGCTTAGCGCTGTGCGTGACCTCGTCGGGAGCACGGACGCGCTGTTACCGGTCACACGACAGATTATCCGGCGAGGCGAGGAGTACTCCGCGATGGACACCTTCGAAGCGCAGTACGAACTCAAACGGCACAGACGCGAAGCGCGCCCGGTCTTCGAGTCGGTTGACTGTCTCGTGACCCCAACGACGGGTACGATTCCAACAATCGAAGCTGTCGAGGCGGCACCGGTTGAGCGAAACAGCGAACTCGGCGAGTACACGAACTTCGTCAACCTGCTCGATCTCGCGGCGGTCGCGGTGCCCGCCGGCCGCCGCAGGTCGGGCATCCCGTTTGGCATCACGCTTCTCGGAACGGAGTTTACCGACGCCCGACTCGCCGCTCTCGGCGACCGGTTCTGCCGGGCCGGCGACGAACCGGTCGGTGCGGATGCGACGCCGTACACCCGTTTTGAGGGGCTGTAGAGAGTGATTTATACCCGGCGGAGGTGACCAGATGGACATAACCCTGGGAGACGGGGGCAAAAATCGACGCTACCGGTAGCCTGGTTGAGAACCCCCGCATGTGGGGAGATATTGTGACCTACCGTGGCAGTTGAATACACCGTTCTCGACAGCGTGTACCGTGATTCGGTCGAACTGATGGGTGTCGCAGACGAGATTGCCGACAGCCACGACCTGTCGGACGCGTTCGCGTTGATGGGAACCGAGGCAAACAAAGCTCGACTGGCCGATCTAACGGCACTCGATGCGGGATCGCTGTCGGCCGTCGACCCGGACGACCTCGTTCTCGTGGCTGTCGCGCCGGAGCGCGAGCGTGCAGCGCAGAGCCTCACAGAGATGCGCGAGGCCCTCGAAGGCGGTGACAGCGGCGATGCCGGCGCGGAGACCCAGCCGCCCACGTCGCTACCGGGGGCGGTCGAGCGGGCAGACAACCCCGCAGTGGCGCTCGTCTCGGTGCCGGGCGCGTACGCCGTCCGCGAGGCGTGGCTGGCGTTGCACGCCGGCCTGCACGTTCATATTTTCTCTGACGGCGTCACAGTCGAGGACGAGCGAGAGCTCAAGGAGTTCGGCCGCGCGAACGACCAGCTCGTGATGGGCCCGGACTGCGGGACCGCACTCCTCGACGGAATCCCGCTCGGGTTCGCAAACGAACTCGATCGCGGTTCTGTCGGTATCGTCTCGGCCTCGGGCACAGGCCTTCAGGAGGTAGCAACGCTAGTCGACCGCGCCGGGGCCGGCGTCTCGCAGGCTGTCGGGACCGGCGGACGAGACCTCCAGGATGCTGTCGGCGGAGCCACGACACGCCAGGCCGTCGAGTTGCTCGATGCCGACGCGGCGACCGAGGTCATTGTTGTCGTCTCGAAACCGCCCGAGCCGGCCGCCAGAGCGGCGGTGTTCGAAACCATCGCCGATACCGAGACACCGGTCGTCGTCCGGTTTCTCGGGACGGCAGCCGACGACATTACGGCCGTGGGCGCACAGCATGCCGGAACACTGGCCGAGGCAGCGACACTCGCGGTCGCAGAGACCGTCACCGCGGAGCCGCCGGCCGACAGGCCGCAGGCCGAGGAACTGGTGGCAGCGCTCGACACACGAGAGAGCCACGCAGGCGGGGATCTCCGTGGGCTGTTCGTTGGAGGGACACTCTGTGCCGAGGCTGCGCTCGTCGCCGCCGACCGCCTCGACGTGCGGACGAACGTCGGTGTCGGCAGACCAATCGAGGACCCGCCCGTCGGGGCAGGTCACGCCCTCGTCGATTTCGGAGCCGACGAGTTCACGCGCGGCCAGCCCCACCCGATGATACAGCCAGGGCCCCGCGACAGACACTTGACGGCAACACTTGCTGATGATGGTGTCGGCGCCGTGGTACTCGATATCGTACTGGGTCGGGGCGTCCACGCGGACCCCGCGGCCGGCGTTATCGAGACAGTCGAGCGGGCCGACGCGCCACCGCCGGTTGTCGCCTCGGTCTGTGGCACCGACAGCGACCCCCAGTCCCGCGGGGAGCAGGTCGCTCGTCTCCGGGAGGTAGGTGTCGTTGTTGCCCCGGACACCGCGACGGCAGCAACCGTCGCAACCGAGGTCGTGGCCGAGGGGGGCGTCGGGCGGTGACCGACAGGCTACTCGGGACGGAGCCGGGCGTCGTGACCGTCGGGGTCGGGACCCTGGCAGACGCACTCGAGGGGGCTGGGGCGAGCATCGAGCGGGTCGCATGGTCACCCCCGGAGGCGGACGTGCGCGACCACCTCACCGCGCTCGCGGCGGTCCAGAGCCGGGTCGACACGGCAAACGAGACGGCCGTCGAGCGGATGACGACAGCCGGTGCAGTCTGGCGTGGAGTCAAAAAAGCGGTGGATGCCATCCCGGAGCTTGGCGGGCGGATGGTCCTGCATGCCGGTCCACCGGTGACCTGGGCGGAGATGGCCGGGCCACAGCAAGGGGCCGTCGTCGGGGCCGTGCTCTACGAGGGGTGGGCCGAGACGCCGGCGGAGGCACGTTCGCTCACAGCGGCCGGCGACATCGGGCTTGCCCCCTGTCACGACCACGGCACCGTCGGCCCGATGGCCGGTGTCGTCTCGCCGTCGATGCCGGTTGCGGTGGTCACAGACCCCGTCCACGGGGACACCACCGCCGTCACGTTCAACGAGGGGCTCGGTGAGGTTCTTCGCTTCGGAGCCTACAGCGAAGATGTCATCGACCATCTCGTGTGGATGGAGGAGACGCTCGCGCCGGTCCTCGGGGCCGCCGTCGACCGGGCCGATGGCGTGGATCTCTCGCGGCTGAGCGCGCGGGCACTTCGGCTTGGCGACGAGATACACAACCGCAACGTGGCGGCCACCTCGCTGTTGGTCCGGGAGCTTGCTCCGACGGTGGCGACTCTCGACGTCGAGAGCACGGAGGAGGTGCTGGCCTTCCTCCGGGGGAACGACCACTTCTTTCTGAACCTTTCGATGGCGGCGTGCAAACTGGCGGCGGACGCAGCCGCAGGGGTCCCCTGGAGTACGGTCGTCACAGCGATGTCGCGCAACGGGACCGAGTTCGGCCTCCGGGTCAGCGGTCTCGGTGACCGGTGGTTCACGACCGAGGCCCCGGTCGTCGACGGACTCTTTTTTCCAGAGTACGACGCCGACGATGCCAGTCCCGACATCGGAGACAGCTCCATCGCCGAGACCACGGGTGTCGGTGGATTCGCCATGGCCGCCGCACCTGGCATCACGCAGTTCGTCGGCGGCACCCCGGCCGAGGCGCGCGCGTTAACTCGCGAGATGTACGAGATCACCGTCGGCGAGAACGGCAGCTACACGCTTCCGGCACTTGGCTTTCGCGGGACGCCGACCGGCATCGACATCGGCCGGGTGCTTGCAACCGGGACTGAGCCGATAATCAACACCGGTATCGCCCACCGTGAACCGGGCGTCGGCCAGATTGGCGCGGGCATCACGCGCGCACCCCGTGCGTGTTTCGTGGCCGCGCTGGAGGCGTTTTATGAAACGTATCTGGTCGCGGACTCGCCGCCGGAGGTGCCAGACCAATGACGGGTCTGGAAGCCCACATCATCGAGACCGACGCGCCCGACGACACGAGTGGGCTGGCGGCCCTCGTCGAGCAAGGCGAAATCGACCCCGCGGATATCGTCGCCATCCTCGGCAAGACAGAGGGTAACGGCTGTGTCAACGACTTCTCGCGCGGGCTGGCGGCCACGGCCTACCAGCATGCACTGGCCGACTGGCTCGGACTCGCGCCCGGAGAGGTCACTGACCGGGTTGCGCTCGTCATGTCCGGCGGCACCGAGGGTGTGATGACGCCACACATCGCCGTCTTCGTCGCCTCGGAGGGCAAACGCGAGGGGCGGGGACTGGCCGGGGCGCAGGCTGCAACGCGGGCTTTCGAGCCAGCCGAGATCGGCCGCATCCCGCAGGTTCGTGCCACCGCCGACGCCGTCAGTGAGGCGATGGCAGCCGCCGGCATCGAGTCGTCGACGGATCTCAAGTTCGTGCAGGTCAAGTGTCCGTTGCTCTCGGCCCGCCAGATCGGTGCGGCCAGCGCGGAGGAACTCGTCTGTGCGGACACCTACGAGTCGATGGGTTACTCGCGGGGGGCGGCCGCGCTCGGTGTCGCCGTCGCCGCCGGAGAGCTCTCCCTCGATGCGCTTGACGAGGCGTCTATCTGTACGGCCCCGTCGCTGTACTCGACTGTCGCGTCGACATCCGCGGGGTCGGAGCTACAGCACGCCGAGGTGCTCGTCCTCGGGAACAGCGAGGCCTCGGCCAGTCCACAGGTCATCGGCCAGGCGGTGATGGGCGACGCCCTCGACAGCGACGCAGTCCGGGCCGCGGCCGCCGATGCCGGTGTGACAGCGTCCAGCGACCGAGTGCGGCACGTGCTCGCGAAGGCAGCGGTCACGAGCGACGGCACCATCCGTGGCCGCCGACACGTCATCCACGACGACTCGGATATCAACGCCACCCGACACGCCCGGGCTGTCGTCAGCGCAGTGGTCGGTGCGACAACGGGTGATCCGCTTGCGTACGTCTCCGGCGGAGCCGAACACCAGGGCCCCGACGGCGGCGGTCCGATCGCCGTTATCGCGGCCCGCAACGAGGTGTAGCCGGGTGGCCTGGTGGGAACGAAGCCCAGGTTAACCGTGACAGCACGAGCAACCCTGCACCGCAGATGTCCAAAGCCCTTGCCTACTTGACCCCCCGCCTCGCTGTGTGCGTTCCGCTTTTTCCGGTCGCTTGGCCCGGTGTATACGGTACCAGGGTTTGCCAAGCGGCGCGTTCGAATAGCAGCGGTGAGCAACAGTGAGTCGCGAGCAGTGATACAAAGGGGTCGAACGGCCGGGTGCTTTCCGTGCCTCGCCACCGGCGTCTCCGAGACAGGTCCCTGCGATGTTAAGTTGGCGGTGCCACCTCGGGAGCGGCTGCGAGCGTGACCGTCAGCGTCCCCGCGAGCAGGGCACAGCCCGAGGTATGGCCGATGTCGAGGACCGGCCCGACCGTCTCCGGGACTGCGGGACTTGAGGGGGACAGCAGATCGTGGAGACACTGTCGGTATGGGGCCGCCGCCCGACCGAGACTCGCCTGCCGGAGCAGTTCGCGACTGACGGGTGTCGTGTTGCCGACTGCCTCGCGCGCGACCGCACGACCGGTCTGCCAGGCGCGCCTGCTGAGTCCGTCCACGCATCGGGCGGTCACCAGCAGGCCACAGAGAACGTCGTCCCCGGCGGGCGTGGCACCGGGCCCGCGACCGACCAGCGTCTCCAGTGCCGCCTCGGGGTGTGGGTCCGGCGACAGTAGACCATCCACCAGCCCGTCGAGGTCGGCGTCCCCGGTCCCGGCGAGTGCGGCATCGAGCCGGTCAAGCCAGCCGAGACCGTCGGTCATACTCGCGTCCAGCAGCCAGTCGAGCAAGCCCCGGTGTCGCAGACGTTCGCGCTGTCCGGACTGGAACTGCGCTGCCCCGATCGCCGGCAAGGACTGCCCCGCCGGCAGCAACCCGAGGGTCGCCTCCGGCAGGCACACGTGGACCGATCCCACGTCAAGTTCGACGCCGGTGATTCCGGGGTGCAGGTAACACGGGTCGCCGGACGTAATCCCGGTCTGTGCCCAGCCGCCGACCCCGAGTTCGACGGCCGCCAACAGCGGCCCCGCCCGGAGGCTCGTGTCGCCGACGGCAAACACCCGCCGGGGACCGCCGGCGCGCTCGAACCCGACATAGATGACCCGCTTGAAGACCGCGACGACCTCGCCAGCGACCGGGTCCGCGGTTCTGGGTGCCAGCCGGCGGACGTGTTCGGTCGCCCCGCAACCGACCGCGACCGCCGTCAACCGCGCATGTCGGGGGCTCATGAACGACCGCAGTCGGCCACAGGTGGCAGCCTCTCCGCTCTCATACCCTTCGCTGGGCGGCGAAGTGTCTTGATACTGTCGGACGTACACCCGGAATGGTTCTGTCACCCCGTGGGTGGCGCATATCTGTCCGGAGGTATGTCTGACAGTGTGACCTGTCGTGTCCCGTGGCGAAGGAGGTTCGACTCGGCGGTTCGGTGAAAAAACCTCGATCGCGTCGGGGTCGCGGACAATCTCAACTAGCTCGACCGTCACCGTGTTACTTCCAAGCGTCGAGAGCGTCCCGGCACTCCGCGTCAGCACCCGGCACAGAGTTTCCGACGGTCTCAGGTTCGACGGCAGTCACGGATTCAACGGGACGGAACAGTCAAAACAGCGCCTCGCCGTCCGGGAGGACCTGTGCTGGGCCCCCGAGTTCCCAGACACGGGTCTCGACACCACAGTCGGCAACTGCGTGCTCGACGCGGTCGACGTGGGCGCGTTTCGTGTTGACGTAGACACTCGCACCAGTATCAACAGAAAAGTACACCGGGAGACCATCCTCGCGCAACTCTCTGACTGTATTGAAAATTTCGATCGTCCGTGGCTGCCAGTAGACCCAGCCCGCAGGTCCGGTCATCGTGGCCGCTGCCAGCGACAGCGAGTCGTGTTCGGCGAGTTCGAACGCGCGGTCGAACGCGCCACTCCGGAGCGCGTCACGCATGTCGGCGATCTGTGCGTGGACGTGGGCCATCCGGGCCTCGAACATGTGGCTCTTGGCGGCCTCGGCGTGGGCCTGTTCGGTCTCCTTGTAGGCCGGAACCATCCCCGCGACGATACGCAGGTCTTCGCCAAACGCATCCGGGACTGGGATCTGCTCTGCGCGACAGTCCTCGTCGTTCATCCCCGCTCGGAGATGCGAGAACGACCCCGTCACGGCACGCGCGGCCGAGGAGGATCCTCGGCGTGCGACTGTCGAAACCTCCGGCCGGGAGAGATCGAGCCCTGCGGCTTCGACCAGTGCCATCGCTGCGGCGGCAAACCCCGACGAAGAGGAACCAAAGCCGATGTTTGTCGGAAACGAGTTCTCGGAGACGAACCGTACCCGATCGTCGACCCCTGCCCGCTCGCGGACGTGATCGACGACGGCCCGAATCCGTTCGGCGCCCCGACCTGCCAGGACCTCGCCGTCGACCACGTACCGGTCGCTCTCGCGGTCGGGTTCGAACGCGACCGTCGTTTTCGTGTGACTCGGTGCCGTACAGAGGCTGATCGAATCGTGGTAGGGCAGGCGCAACTGTTCGTCGCGCATGCCATGGTACTTGACGAGTCCCTGTATAGGGTGGGCCCGTGCTGTCGCCTTCATACAGGGGGACAGCCGGCGTCGGTACTTTGTAGTTCTGATCGGCGGTGCAATCAATCTGCGTACACAGCCAGAGGGCACGAGAGACTCCCAGGAGCCATCCTCTCATACAAGGTCTTATACGCGTCCCGCTACTTTCATATGTATGACAATCTGTGCTGGTGATACGGTCAAGGTCGAGTACACGGGACGAACGGACGACGGGACTGTCTTTGACACCTCCCGCGAGTCGGTTGCCAGCGACGCGGGGCTTGCGGACGCACAGTCGGAGCGAGAGTACACACCGCTGACAGTCGAGGTCGGCGAGGGGCGCGTCATTGAAGGGTTAGAAGACGCCCTCGTCGGACTGGAACAGGGTGCGACGCCGACGGTGGCGGTCCCACCGGCGAAAGGGTACGGTGAGTGGTCCGACGAACGGGTTCGTGAATACGATGTGGCAGAGCTGAGCGAGATGCTCGGCGGTCAGACCCCACAGGAGGGTACGTACGTCGAAACCCAGGACGGTGCCCGTGCGGAGATCACCCACGTCGATGACGAGCTCGCCCGTATCGATTTCAACAGTCCGCTCGCCGGCGAGACGCTGGAGTTCGATATCGAGATCATCAGCGTCAGCTGAACAATCATGCAGTCACAGGGCGACGAGCAGAACGGATAGATCCGCGATATCAGCCCGGGACAACCGTCTCGGCGGCGGTGCTGGTAAACTCGAGGACAAACCCGAAGCCGGGCAACAGGAGGACAGTCAGCACCACAGCGAACGTGATTGCGACGTACAGCCCCGACGGGTACCCCTCGATAGCCAGATCGTCTGCGGGTTCCTCGACCCACATCGCCTTGACGACCCGGGTGTAATAAAACACCGAGACGGCACTGTTTACGACCAGCGCGATCGCCAGCAGCGCGACCTCCCCGTCGATCGCCGCCAGCAACAGGTAGAACTTCGAGAGGAAGCCACCGCCAAGCGGCAGTCCGGCCAGCGAGAACAGAAAGACTGTCAGTGCGGCACACGCGAAAGGAGCCTGTGTTGCGAGCCCGTTGAAATCCTCGATCTCGCGGCCGATACCCCAATGCTCGGTCAGCGCGATCACGAGGAAGGCCCCGGTGTTCATAAACCCGTAGACGAGCAGATGTGCCATCCCCGAACCCAGTACGAAACTCCGGTTTGCCTCCGAGGTCAGGGCACCCAACGCGATGAGGACGAACCCGGCGTGTCCGACCGAGGAGTACGCGAGCATCCGTTTTACCTTCTCCTGGCGAAGCGCCGCAAAGTTGGCCACGGTCATCGTCACGATGGCGAGGACCTGGAATGCGATCACCCAGTCGAGCGTGCCCTCGACGGATCCCCGGGGCAGGGCTGTCAGGAACACCCGGAACGCGAGGACGAAACCGGCCGCCTTGGAGGCCGAGGAGAGAAACGCAGAGATTGGCGCTGGCGCGCCCTCGTAGGCTTCCGGTGCCCAGAAGTGGAAGGGGACACTCGCAGTTTTGAACGCGAAGCCGCCGATGATGAACAGAATTCCGAGTCCGACGACACCACTGAGTTCACCGGAAGCCAACGCCGTTGCGACCTCTCCAAACTGGAGGACGCCGGTTTCGACGTAGATCAGCGAGATACCGTAGACGAAAATCGCCGAGGAGAGCGCGCCGACCAGAAAGTACTTCAGGCCGGCTTCAACGCTCCCCTGGTTTTGTTTCAGCGAGGCAACCAGTGCGTAGGATGGCAGTGACGCGAGTTCGAGACTAATAAAAGCCGTGACGAAGCTGTCGGCCGTGGCCATCACTGCCATCCCCGTGGCCGCAAGCATCACGAGCGAGTAGTACGCGGCCTGATTTGCGCGGCCTGCGAGATAGTCGTAACTCGCCACCACCACGAGGAGGGTGACGCTGGCGAAGATGGCCATAAAAAAAAGCGCCATCGCGTCGACGACGAGCTGTCCGTCGAAGAGTTCGATCGCGCCGCCGCGGTCTGGCTGGCCGGTTCCTGCGAGGAGAAACCAGCCCGCAAATCCGAGTGCCGTGAGCGACCCGATCCCGGCGATGCCAGCGAGCAGCAGGTTGTTTTGTGAGTCGGGCTCGATCATGTCGTAAAGAAACAAAAGCAGTGCTGTTCCGACGAGGGCCAGCGCCGGCGCCAGCCCGGCCCAATCGGGGAGTGTCCCCAGATCGTTCATCTCATGCTCCCCCTGTAAGGGCCGCGCCGGCAAAGTCGACAAGCGGGTTGACACCGTCCTGGATCGTCTCGTAGATCAGATCGGGTGCAACACCGAGCAGGACGACCAGTCCGAGCAACACTCCGATCGAGGCCACGTCGTGGATGGGGGCGGGTCCGATCTCGTAGTCGGTCTCGAGTTCGAAGGAACCGAACAGCGTCTGTTGCATCGCCCACAACAGATAGCCGGCGACGATCACGATTCCGAACATCGAGAGCGCGGTCAAAAGCGGTGCGGCGGGCACAACCGACGTCTGGAAGGCACCGATGAACACGAGCACCTCCGCGGCGAAGCCACTCATCAGCGGCAAACCCATGTACCCGAATGCACCCGTTATAAAGATCCCGACCGTCCAGGGCATCCGGTTGGCCAGCCCGGACATGTCCCCGACCATCCGGGTGTGGGTGGCGTTGTAGATGACCCCCACCGTCATGAACAGGAGTCCGGAGATGAGGCCGTGGCTGATCATCTGGAACGTCGCACCGCCGAGTCCGTGGGGTGTGTAGGCGATCAGCCCGATAATCACGTACCCCATCGAGGAGATCGAGGAGTAGGCCACAATCCGTTTCATATCCCGCTGGGCAAGCGCCAGCACCGCCCCGTAGATGACGCTTACGACCCCGAATGCGGCGATGAGCAGTGCGTAGTCGGCGGCGACGTCCGGGAGCATCGTGAAATTGAATCGGAGCAACGCGTAGGTCCCCATCTTCAACAGGACGCCGGCGAGCATGACCGAGACGGGCGTCGGGGCCTCCACGTGGGCGTCGGGCAGCCACGTGTGAAACGGGACGAGAGGCACCTTCACCGCAAAGCCAAGAAAGAGCAAAAAGAAGGCAAACATCTTCAGTGTGTCGGGTTCGAGCCCGGCAAACGAGCCGAGTTCGTCGGCGAGAACCGCCTGCGTGATCTCGGGCAGTGATAGGGTCGTGATCGAGTCACCGAGCCCGAAAATGAGTGCGAACAGGCCGGCGAACATGATCAGCGAGGCGATGTTCGTGTAGACGAGGAACTTGATTGCGGCGTATTTCCGCCGCGGGCCGCCCCAGACGGCGATCAGGAAGTACATCGGGATGAGCACCCCCTCCCAGAAGACAAACCACAGGAAAAAGTCCAGTGACACGAACACCCCGATGAGTGCTGTCTCCAACAACAGCATGAGTCCGTAGAACTGCGACTGGCGCTCGTCGATAGGTGTCCACGAGGAGACCAATGCGAGTGTCGTCAGCACCGTGGTCAACACCAGCAACGGCAGGCTGATACCGTCGACGCCGACGTACCACTGGAGCGTGTACTGGCCGAGTGTCAGCCACTCCACGGTCGTCTGGAAGGCGACCTCACCCGATTCGAGTAAGGCGTTGCCCTCGCCGGCGTATTCGGTCCACATCCAGAGACTTCCTGCCAGCGGCAACACGCTCACCACAGTCGCCAGTTTCGCAGCGTACCGATCAGGCCCGACAGCGACCAGCAACGCGCCGGTCAGCGTGACAGCCAGTACCGCCTCGACGATCATCTAAAACCACCCCCCGACGAAGCCGAACGCGAACAGCAACAACAAAAGCGAGAACGCGAGTAGGGCGGCGTAGTTCGTCACGACACCGGTCTGGATCTGGCGGAACTGTCTGCCCACGACCATGCTCACCGTTCCGATCCCGTTGACGATTCCGTCGATAAGCCCCCGGTCGAACTTGTCGGCGATCCTGGAAAACGGCAGGGTCAGACCGGTCGCCAGCCAGGCCTGGTACTCGTCCTGGTAGTAGTTCCGAAGCAAGACGGTCCGTACACGCCCCAACCGCGTCATTTTCGGCTCCGGATCCGCGCCACTGTAGAGATACCACGCGGCGCCAACACCGACGACAGCAAACACCAGTGCAACCACACCGGGACCCAACGGCGAGAGGTCCGTCACCTCGTATCCGGCGCCGTAGTCCGCCTCTAGCACCTCGCTGTAATGAGACGCCGACAGCGCACCGAGATCCGTGTCCATCGTTGCGCCGTCGAGCCACTCGTGCAAGAACAGATTGCTCTCCCCGATGATGTCTTTGAGTACACCCATGTTGAGGACGCCCCCGACCACCGAGAGCACACCGAGCACGACAAGCGGGAGTTTGACGCTCCAGCCCACGGTTTCGGGGTCTTCGGCCGTGTCCGTGCGGGGTTCACCGTGGAAGGTCAGAAAAACCATGCGGAACGTGTAGAGTCCGGTCAGGACCACCGCGAGCGCACCGAACCCGTAGGCGATGAGCAAAATCGGGGAGCCACCGAGGCCGTGTGCCAGCGTCTCGAACAGGACCTCGTCTTTCGACCAGAAGCCGGCGAAGGGAAAGATACCTGCAAGCGCGAGCGACCCGGCGAGGAATGTCGCGTAGGTGACCGGCATCCGGTCTTTCAGACCACCCATCTCCCACATGTTCTCGTTGTGGTGCATAGCGATGATGACCGATCCGGCGCCGAGAAAAAGGAGGGCCTTGAAGATGGCGTGTGTGGTCAGGTGAAAGACCCCGGCGACGTAGCCGCCGCCACCCAGCGCGAGCATCATGTACCCGTACTGTGAGATGGTGGAGTAGGCCAGGACCTGTTTGAGTTCCTGTTTCACCAGCGCCATCGTGGCTGCAAACAGCGCAGTGAAACCGCCGATCAGTGCGATGACCGCGAGGACGGTCGGCAAGAGCGCGAAAAAGCCGTACATCCGCGCGACGAGATAGACCCCTGCCGCGACCATCGTCGCCGCGTGGATGAGCGCGGAGACGGGCGTCGGGCCTTCCATCGCGTCCGGTAGCCAGGTGTGTAGCGGAAACTGCGCCGACTTGCCGACGACCCCGCCCAGTACCAGCAGACCGAGGACGGTAAACCACGTGTCCTCGCTGACCCCGGGTGTGTCGATCCCCTCCGCCGCAACATCAGGGTTCAGCCCGTCGGCGGCCATCGTCACGAAGGAGTTCTCGCCGGCAAAGGCCGTCGTGCCAAACGTCGCGAAGATGGCCACGACGCCGATGAGGAAAAAATAATCACCGAAGCGGGTGATGAGGAAGGCCTTCTTTGCGGCACTCGGTGGGGCATCCTCGCGAAACCAGAAACCGATCAGGAGATACGAACACACCCCAACGAGTTCGAAGAACACGAACGCCATCAGGAGGTTGTCGCTGTAGACAAAGGCGAGCATCGAGAAGGTAAACAGGCCGAGACCGGCGTAGTACCGCGGGAGCCCGGTTTCCCCCTCGTCGTTCATGTAACCAAGCGAGAACAGATGTACGAGCAGGGAGATCAACGAGACGATGACGAGCATCAGCGCCGCGAGCGGATCGATGAGCAACCCGAAGGTCAACTCGACACCAGTGTGTTCAACCACCGCCGAATCACTGGCACCACCGACGAACGTGTAGAGCGTCTCCTGATAGGTTCCCCCGCCGATTGCGAGTTCGATAACGAGCCAAACGGACAGAGCGAGCGACGCTATGGTGGCAGCGATCCCGGCGAGTGCTCCACCCTTTGGCATACGCTTGCCCAGAAAGAGCGAGATAAAAAAGGAGGCAAGCGGGAACAACGCGATCGCTGGCGCGAGTTTGAACACGTCCTTTGTGGCGAGGGAGATAAACTGAGGCACTGTGGCAGTTCCCGCAAGCGTCGTGAGAGCCGTCGTTCCCATCATGTTACCACCTCATCGTTGTCGCCTCAGTGACATCAATGTCGTCGAAGTTGCGGTTCAACACGAGGATGATCCCCAGTCCAACGGCGACCTCCGCGGCGGCGATCCCGATCAGGAACAGCGCAAAGACCTGCCCGGTGAGATTGCCCCAGTAGAGTGCAAAGGCGACCAGGTTGATGTTGCCTGCGTTGAGCATCAGTTCGACGGACATCAGAAACATGAGGGCGTTCTGGCGGACGAGAATCCCGAACAGACCGACACAGAACACGGCTGCAGAGAGAAGCAGGTACCACTCGACTGAGACTGTCATCAGTCCTCACCCCCCTCGTCCCGTCTCGCAAGCATCAATGCACCGTCCAGTGCCGCATCGAGCAGGACAGCGATCAGGATGAATGCAACCAGAAATTGGCCGGTATCCTCGTAGACCGCCTGCTGTCCTGCGCTTTCGGCGGTGCCGATGAGCGCGTAGCCGATACCAGTTACTGTGCTGGCGTCCCCGAAGCCGGCCACCGCTGAGAACTCCGCGCGGAGGAACACTGCGGCCATGACGGCGAAGATGCCGACTGCGGCCAGTCCCGGCAGCAGGGTCCGGTCGATTTCGACCAGCCTCGGCCAGCTGGGACCGTCTCCGGCGTCGCTCATGTCCGGACCTCCCCGACATCCTCCTCCCGCCGCGTGAGCATCACCGCAAAGGTGATCAACACCAGAACACCCCCAACGTAGACGAGGATCTGTATGACCGCGACGAACTCGGCGGACAACAGCACGTAATGAAGCGCTACTGAGCTGAGAGCGGCGCCAAGCAGCAACGCAGAATGCCAAACATCCCGTGCCAGGACGACCCCGAGGCTGGCCCCCACCGTTATTACCGCGAAGAGTCCGAAGGCCAATTGCTCCAGTACCATCTTATGGAATCTGTAACCGGCGTACTTTTCAAGATTCCCATTTTTAGTAGCTATAGTCGGTTCACCAACAGTATTTGTCCGATATCAGCCCCTGTTTTCGAACGGAGGCTGTCACCGAAACCGTGACCACTTTGCCGGTGGCCCCACCAACGTACCGTATGCACGATTTTGTGGTCGTCGGTGCCGGTCCGGCAGGGTCGCGTTTCGCTCGCCGTGCGGCCGAGTGTGGACACGACGTCGCAATCTTCGAGCAGGGGCAGGTCGGGAGGCCACTCGCGTGCTCGGGGCATGTTAGTACCGACATCTGGTCGTTCGTCCCGGAGGAGGCCCACGACCGACTCCGCCAAAACGAGATCCGTGGTGCCAGGTTCCACACCGGAGGTCCCGAAAGCGACGCCTTCCGGTTCTACAAGGATCGCCCGGTCTCGAACGTCATCGACCGTGTCGAACTCGACCGCACGCTTGCGGACGCGGCACGCACAGCCGGCGCGG
>JAQCMX010000096.1 GCA_028274885.1 Haloarculaceae archaeon | reverse complement strand
GATGCTGCGAGTGCCGGAGGATCCAGCGTGACCTGCCCCCTGTTTCCGGTTTCACTGACCAGCCAGTTGGTCCCGATCATTCGAGGTTTGAGACACACAGTGGGTGACAGGCCGGCTGTCGACCGAACTGCCATCTCACGACGCGTACTTGCTGGCGCTATCGCGGTAGGCGCGATGTCTCTGACACTGATTATTACGGTAGTTTTCGTGGTTACGTCACAGATAGTGCTGTGTCATGGCGTGAAACAGCCGTTTTGATCCGCGAAGGCCGTACAGACTCGCAAGATCATCATGAGCGGCTGTCCCGAGCGAATGGGGACCACCATGGCGGTGGATCAACCCGACCTCCTAACAGTACGCTACGGCGAGTTGATACACGACGTGTTACTCGATGACAACCTCGATATCTTCATCGGTCGGTCTCTTCGGGATCAGTGCCCCGACACCACTGAGAGAGACACTCGTCTGGGAAACCCGGCCCCCGGTGGGAAACGGGCCTTTGTGTCTGACTCACGGACTGAACGCGACAGTATCGGGTTGAACCGGTTCGACCAGTACACCCTGTACCGCGAACAGTTCGACGGTGGGGTGCCGTTCAGGGACCTCCGACCGGAGGTCACGCCGTCCGAGGAGAGGACAGTCGTGCTTCCCGCCGAACTGGAGTAATACTGTTGGCTGTAACTGATCTACGGTATTCGCCACGTGGTGGCGAAATTCTTGAAAGACGTACAGCCAACAGATCAGTACAGCAGGTCGTCGTCCGATTCGATCATATACAGCGTGCGGGCAGCGATGTTGACTGCGTGGTCGCCGACACGTTCGAGATCCCGGATCGTCATCAGGAGTCGATTGACGTCTTCCATGATCCGCTCGACTTCCGGCTCCGGACCGGGGCCGTCGCGCCGGATAAGGTCACGCGCGACAAGTTCAGACGCTGTTTCACACTGTTCGTCGATTGTGTCGTCCTGCGTTGCGATCGCATAGCACGCGTCGGTGTTTTTGTCAGCGTACGCATCCATCGACCGTTCGGCCATCTCCGCCACTCCGTCCCCGATCGTCTGTATGTCGACTTCAGGGAACATATCCTGGCTGGCCTCGAGCGTGTAGTCGCCCAGATTGGTTGCGAGGTCACCGATCCGTTCGAGATCCGTGATGATCTTAAACGAGGCCGTGATGAACCGGAGATCACCTGCCACCGGTTGCTGGAGGGCCAACAGGTCGATGCACTGCTTTTCCAGTTGTAAATAGAGCTCGTTTACCTCGTGGTCGCCCTCGATTACTCTCCAGGCGAGATCTTCGTCTTTGTGATCGAGCGCGTCGAGTCCCGTTCGTAGCTGATCCAGCACCACCTCACCCATATAGAGGATGTCCTCGCGGAGTTGTTCGAGCTGTTCCTGATATCCCTTCCGCGGCATACCTCTCTATGGTCTGGCCGGCTGTATGTACTTTTGTGTTCCCACAGCCGTCGTGTGCTGTCTGTCGGTCGTCCTCGGGCCTTTCTCTACGGGGGCTCACTCGAGTCTCTCTCGCGTCTGTCGGTGTCGGTATCTGAACATCGGTTCGAATCCAATGTGTGCGAGCGGCCCGAGCTGTGGGATGAACGGAAGTTTGTACTCGACCAGGTCCCGGATTACAGTTTCAGCGCCATCGGCGTAGAACGCGTGGGTATGCGTCCACTCCTCAAACGGGCCGTCGTGCATCTCGTCACGGAAGTAACCGGCCCCGTCGTGACGATTTCGTCCGGTGATGACCGATACCCACTGCTGTCGTGGTCCGGTGTCAAACGGTCGGACTGAGGATGTGATCCGCGATTCTGTCTCCAGCACCTCCGGATCCTGCTCCCCGTCCGGGCCGTGGACCGATTCGATCTCGAGGTGCATCCAATCCGGTGTCAGCGCAATCAGCCCCTCAGTCGTCGAGTGAAAATCCCAGACAGCGTCGAAGGGGGCCGCGACGCGCACTGACCGCTCGTAGCGTGCCATCGGTCGATACTCGGGACCGATTGACAAAACTCCGTCGGGGGCCGGACGGTATTTACCACAGTTGAGTGTAAAACGGACTGTGCCCGTACGACTCATAGCGATTATGACGGTAATTTTCGGCCCCGATCAGGTATCCCGAGACAGGCACTGAGCGACAGGATAGCGGTACTGACTCGCAATACTCGGTATCAGGGCCAGATACCACCATCTGATGCGGCGTTTCGGACCCGCTCGATGGCGACGAGATACATCGCGGTCCGGAGTGTGCTAACGTCACGCCTCTCGTATGTCTCGACGAGATCATCGAAAGCGTCGACGACGATCCGCTCGAGTCGGTCGTTGACCCTGGATTCGGACCAGTAGAACCGCTGGCGGTTCTGGACCCATTCGAAGTACGAGACGACGACACCGCCGGCGTTGGCGAGGATATCGGGGAAGACGTAGGTATCGCTCTCACTGAGTACGTCGTCGGCACCGGGGGTCAGCGGACCGTTCGCTGCTTCGATAACGATGTCCGCCCCGAGTTCGTGGGCCAACTGCTCGTTGATGGCGTTTTCGAGTGCTGCGGGGATCAGAATGTCGACATCTGCCGTTAGCAGTTCCCTGTTGGTGATCTGCTCGGTGGCTCCCTCGAAGCCCACCACACTACCTGTCTCTCGTTTGTACTGTTTGGCAGCGAACTCCTGAAGTCCGTCAGGATTGTACACCCCGCCGGACGTGTCCGAGACTGCCACGATATCGGCCCCGAGATCGTCGAGCAGTCTGGCTGCCACGAACCCGGCGTTGCCGTATCCCTGTATGGCAACCGTCGCCTCGGAGATATCCCGGTCGAGATACTCAAACGCCTCGCGTGCGGTCAGCATAACCGAACGGCCTGTCGCCCTGACACGACCCTTGGTGCCGCCGCTGTCGAGTCCTTTACCGGTGATGACCCCCGGTTCTGTCGTCCCCTCGAGTGTCTCGTAGGTGTCCTTGATCCAGTTCATCTCCTGTTGGCCGGTGTTGACGTCCGGGGCTGGGATGTCGCGGTCGACGCCCACGATGGGTCGAAGTTCCGTGGCGTAGGCACGCGTAACGCGTTCCAGTTCCGCCGTGGTGTACTGGCTCGGATCGATCCTGATACCTCCCTTCCCACCACCATACGGAACATTGACCGCCGCGGTCTTGTACGTCATCCATCCCGACAGAGCCTTCACCTCGTCCCTGTCGACGCCCGGATGGTAGCGAATACCCCCCTTGTACGGGCCCCGGTCACCGTTGAACTGTGATCTGAACGCACGGAACAGTTCGACCGATCCGTCGTCCATCTCGACAGAGAGGTTCGTCTCTAGGACCCGTTCAGGCCGTTTGAGTCGTTCGAGTTTGCCGGGTTCGATATCCAGTAACGCCGCAGCCTCGTCTATCTGTTCCTGTAAGCTTTCGAACGGGTTTACCTTGTGACTCACAACCAAATGATTGCGTGCAAGAATAAAAAGTGCACGGCCCTCACGACCGATCAATACCCCTCCCTTTGCGCAATTGCCAGCCGGGAGTCATCGGTCTTTGCGTAGAGTGTTACGACACCGTTGTGTGCTGTCGTCTCGAAACGAACCGTCCCAACCATGCTTGAGTCACTTACCGCCGGAATCGGCGTGGAGCCAACCACTTCGCCCTGCCGGCGGACGCGGACGGTAAAGTTCCCGGTCGCTGGCCCGATATCGAAACTGTGGCCGTCGAGTCGTGCGTCAGCAGTTGATCGATCGGAGGTAAACGATCGGACCCGGTCCCCGTCGTACTTTAGATCGACGACAAAGGTAGTACTGTTGCCAATAACCGTCCACCCCGAGCGCTCGGCCTCGACCGTCTCGCGCCAGCCGACTCCCCCGACCACAACTGTTCTTTTCCCGTCCTGGGCCAGCTCAGCACCGGTGATAGCCTCCGTCCAGACCTCCCGTTGTTCGCTCACGACGACCACCCCCTCACTCGTTCCCCAGTCGTCCTGTGAGACGATGCTGATCCCGGAGGTGCGCGGCGTTGTCTCGTCTTCGACGTAGGAAATGTGGTAGTCGCCCACCGCAACCGATCCATCGTCGGGAACCGGGTCGTCCTCGAGAACTGGGCTGTTCGAATAGACGCTTGGAATGACGGTAATTACCAATACCACCGCAAGCACGGACAGCAGGGCCTGCCGCCGTGAGATCGGCGTCGAGATCACACGGTCGGGAAAAACGGGTGGGAGAGCTGGCGCCGCCAACAGGGTCCAAAAGAGGAAAACAAGCACAACGTCCCCACCCGTACCGGCTGGCTCCGAGAGAGTCTCCCAAAGGGTTACTCCAGACACGAGCGATACCACGAACAGCCACAACAGTGCGAGTTGTGTGCGGGTCGGGCGACGATCGAACCGGGAGAGTAGGCGCGGAAGCGGCTTCTCGCTTGCGACGACCAGTGCGGTGACGAGAACCGAAAGGGCCAGTACGAACGCAACCCCGACCCAGCGATACATCACGTACACGTCCGCTTCGGGGGACAGTGCGACCACCCAGAGACTCTGGGCGAACACGAAGATCACGACGCCCAGAAACAGACGCGCTACGGGGGGACGCTGGCCGCGACGCCACACGAGATAACACGCCAGGACGACCCCGAACAGAAACCCAAGGAGGTGAGCCTGCACGTTGACACTCGCCCAGCCGGGGGGCCCGGGTGCACCCGGTTCCGCGGTGACACGAAGCACCGGCTCGGTCAGTGTTCTGGTGAGTGTGTTGACGGTACTGATGGCACCCAATCCAACGATTGTGGTCAGCGGATACCGGACGACCGCAAACCCGGCCAGAGCGAAGACAGTTCCGGAAAACCCGAGCGACCATCCGAGTGCGAGCACCGACGTAACGAGGCTGAGTGCAACGATCGACACCGGGAACACGACAATCGCACGAAACCAGGGTCTGGCGAGCCAGCCGCTATTACCCATGCCGTCGGTCGCCGTGACCTCCGTCAGATCGGTTGGCTGTCGGGTCTTCGTGGGTGGATAGTGGCCCCAGGCGTACTCAGCGATGGGTGCGAGGACGACCGTTCCCGCCATATTTCCGAGCAGGTGCGCGGGGCCGGCATGAGCGAACCCCGCCGCGAGCATGCCGCCGGGATAGAAGTACGACCAGCTCCGGAAGGCGACAGTCACGGGATCGGTCCAGCTTTTGATACCGCTCTGGGCGAACAGATAGAACCCAACGACACCGAAGATTGTGATGATCGAACCCCACGGAATCCCGTACAGAAATCGTTCCGAAAGCAGATCCCGGACGCGTCCGCCGAACTGCGAATACCCGTACCCGAGAGCTATCAGGACGGCAAAAAGTACCACAGCCTGCTGTGTCAGATCCGACATACCCACAGTCAAGTCGAGTAGCCATGTTATACTGGCGGTGGTTTGGATCGCCTATTTGCTACTCCGGGTGAACACTGTTTTCAACCGGATTCGGGAAACCAAACGACCACAATCAAAGAAGAAGACACTCGTAGTACCGCCTCTTAGGATCGCTTACTCGCCAATATCAGGCGCTTCAACCGTTGACCTTTCACTTGGATCGAACTCCTCGTAGTGGACAACATCCTCGATCGGACGCCGACCCTTCCGCTCGTTTTCGATGTCGGCGGCTTCCGAATCAGGATAGCCAAGCGTCACGAGCATGACGGGTTCGTAGCCCTCGGGAATGTCGAACGCCTCGATGAGTGCAGTGGCATCGAACCCTTCCATCGGACAACTAGCGACACCATGTTCCCAGGCAGCATACATGAGTGTCATCGCTGCGAGAGCGCTCGAGCGAGTCGTCCAGATCCGGCGTTCAGCCTCCGACATCCCGGCCATCGTTTCAACGTTGTCAAGCAGGGCCGCCCGAACGTCTTCGGTTGGAATATACCCCTTGGCGAGCCAGTCGTCAAAGACCGTCTCAGCGTGGGCCATCGGATCAGTGTTACCAAAGATTACGACCGCTGTGTCGGCATCAACGACGTGTTCTTGCCCGTTTGCGACCTGCTTGAGCGCTGTCTTTGTCTCACCGTCGCGGAGAGCGAGGAACTCCCATGGCTGGAGGTTGTAGCCGGAGGGCGCAAGCGTGGTTGTTCTGAAAATTGCGTCCAGTGTCGACTGGTCGATGAGCTCGTCACTGTATTCGTGAACTGATCGGCGTGTGGCTGCTGTCTCTGTGAACTCCACGATATATTTACGTGCCGTGGGGGTAAACCGGTGCTGATTAATATCCGTTCTAGCACTCCAGTTTGCTAACGAACTAACAGTATGAGTGACACGGTAGCGGTACAGGGTCGCAATAATCAGTATCAGTCAATCCCGCCGGGTTGTGTGTACTTATCGACGACGATACGGATTTCACGCTGTCACCGGTGAACCGGCCCGTACGTCCGTCCTTTGCTCACCTTTTTATTCCGTTTTTTATTGCTGGATAGAGCTCCAGTAGGGCGATCAGACTGATTACGACGCCAGCGGCAATCATCTCGGTATCGGGGTCAGTGTCGTTCATGTGTGTACAGTGCACTATACGGGTGAAGCCGTTTTTATATCTCTCGGGGCTGTTGTGGAGACCGCCACTCATACTGAGTATTACGAGTCTGTACCACTTTCACGGATCAAAACGGCTGTTTCACGGTATGACATGGCACTATCTGTGGCGTGGCCACGAAAACTACCGCACTACTCACTATCAGCCGGAGGACCCTCCTAACGGCTGCGGTCAGGTGCCAAATGGTCGAACGAACTACTATGTCCACGGGACCTGTACAGGAGTGTGGACCATGACCGCGACAAGAGAAAAAGACGACAGTAACAGTGAGATGGCGTTTGTCGTCCTGATGCTCGTCCTGTCGGTGATCATCTTCCTCGTAATTCGCAACAGTGAGAGATCAGACTCGGGGGAACCCTGATCTTCGCTGCCAGGCCACCCCCGAGACGATCCACTGATCGGATCGAGGCCCGATCACTTCGGTGGAAGGTGACAGCACCACACCTCAACGTGCTCTTTTTTATACGCGCGACCGAACGGAGGATCGGACACCAACTACATGGGCCATCGTAACCGGTGTTGGTCCCGTGAAGTACCGCGGGGACAAGCCCCGCGGCTTCACCGTCTTGACCGCACGTCCCAAAATGGGCCGTGCCGTCGCAGGCGAATGTAATTCCCCTCGACCTTCCCGAGATGGGTCGGCTGGAATTTACACCTGAACGCCCGGTGCGTCCGTGAGGGTCGGCGGCTCCACCCCGCCCGACAACACCCGTCTCACCTGCCGTAGCAGGGTGTTGAGAGGTGTCGAATTTCCTCGCAACTGCCGGCAGTTGCTTCGGATTAAGGTCTTTAATCCACGTCGCAACTGTACCCGTCGATACGGTGGCTTGTGTAATAAGCGTGCGGCCTTCACCCTCGGGGTCAAGCCCCGAGGCACTCGGCCTGCTCCGCCTGTAGACCGGATCCGGGAGTATTGGTACCCGTCGCCGCCGGTGCGTGTCGCTCCCGGAACCCGGTTGACGGGACAAGCCTATTATCGACGACGGCCCACACTCCGGTATGCTCCGGATGGCAGTTGCGACCGCCGAGGAGACCTACGAGCGCATGCAATCGCCGCTGGCCGAACGCGACATCAAGGCGGACTACGTTTCTACCGCCGAACGGACAGCGTCCATCGACGCGGACTTTGGCACGTACGACGTGGGATTTGTCTTTCCACCCCGGATCGCCGAGGGTGGCGTTGCTGATGCCGTACTGTCGGTCCCGTGGGTCAACGACCGCGAGGCCGTGTTGCGCTCCCGGCATAAAGGGGAGACGCTTGCCCGACTCGCGGGGACCGGCGTCCCCGTGCCCGACACCACGGTCGTCTCAGACCCGATCGGAGAAGGAAAGCTCCGGGCGGCGTTCGAGCAGTTCGACCCGCCTGTGGTGGTAAAACCCAACGCCACGACGCGTGGAATCGGCGTGGCGAAGGTCGCGGATCTCGATTCCTTTCTTGGCGTCTGTGACTACCTTGATCTCGTCCACGACTACCGCGCAACGGGTGACCGGTCGTTTCTGATCCAGGAGTATCTCCCCGACGCCCGTGACTACCGTGTAATGGTGATCGATGGCGATGTCGTGGGCGCAGTCGAGCGACGACTCCCCGACGACGCGCTCGCTGCAGGACAGTGGAAACATAACGTCCACCGTGGCGCCGAGGCTGTGGGCGTCGACCTCCCCGACGACATGCACAGGGTGGCAGAACGGGCAGCGGCCGCACTCGACATCCCGTGGCTGGGTGTGGATCTGCTCGTCAGCGACGACCGGGTGGTGGTCAACGAGACCAACGCACGACCGACCATCGACGCGGCGACAAAGTACGAAGATGGCTTCTGGGACGACGTTGCGGCGTTGGTCCGTGACACCGCGAGAGCATGAGCGGTGCCGTCCACCTCGGCTACGCCACCCGGCGGCTGGCGTGGCCTTCAGCGACGGGCTGCGTCGACAATGCCGGCGGTCTGACCGAGGGCGACCAGAGCGAACGCGGCAGCGGCGATCAGTTCCCCGAGACCGACAAATGTCCCCAGAAAGAGCACCGCACCGAGCACCGAGAGAGCACCCCCGCCGGCATAGACCAGCACGGAATCGGGGAGTTCCCGGGCTGTGTATGCGAGTCCAACCGCAGGAAGGACCATCCAGCCGACCAGGCTGGTCGCGTGTAACACCGTGTCCAGTGATGAAAACGCGAAGCCGCCGACACCGGCGATCGTAATCACGAATCCGGCCACGAGTACCAACCGCCAGGCTCGCAGCGCACCCTGATCCATGTCGTCCCACCCGGTGATCGCAAAGAATGCGATAAAGCTGGCCATGATGAGGTGTGCAATCAGGATCCCGTCGTTGCTTAGATAGTCGGCGTACCCCGCGCCTGCTGCGAGCCACGCGGCCGGGATCAACACGACCGGGCCGAAAGCACGTATCTTCCTGAACACATCTAAGTATATACGAGGGGCAAAAAGAATGTCTCGGGACCCGATCTGTAGGAACTGTAAAGACGGTGTGGCGGAGAGATGCTGATCGGGGATGAGACAACCGCAGCGGTGAACGGACGGGACGCTTACAGGTCGATCGTCGTCGAATCGTCCTCACGCCGTTCGAGCGTCACCTCGAGGACACCGTTGTTGTACGTCGCGCTGGCGGAGTGTTCGTCGACAGGTCCCGGGAGGGGGATCCGCTCGTTGTATTCGCGGTCCCCGCCGGCTGCCTGAAGCCGGAGTGTCTCGCCGTCACAGGTGAGTTCGATGTCGTCTTTCTCGACGCCAGGGATGTCCGCAACCACGCGGATCTGCTCGTCGGTTTCGTGGACGTCGAGATGAACGTCGTGACTCTCGGCTGTCGGACCGGGGTTCCCGCCGGGTTCGAAGCGAAACTCCGCGTTGCCACCCATCATCTGGTTCATCATCCGCTCTATCTCCTCGAAGAACTCGTCGAATGGGTCGTCACGGTCGTCATCTTTCATACATACTCTTAGGGCGAAGCGATTGAAAAACGTTCGGCACGCCGATCCTCACATCTGTGCCAACTCGATGTCTCGCGGGTGTGGCGACCACATCCCGCAGCGGTGTGTTGTGTCTCACCCCGCGCTGAGAGTGATTATCACGGATCTGTACTGCTATCGTGTCTCATCCCCCGTCTCATAGTGATTATTG
>JAQCMX010000095.1 GCA_028274885.1 Haloarculaceae archaeon | reverse complement strand
CGGAGTGAGATGTCACCGAGGTTGCTGACCGCACGTAGCTGGTGGCCGCCATCATTGAGTCGGCCGGTAAACCGGTTGCCGGCCGTTCGACTGTCGGTCACGGGAAGGTTCGAGTCGAACGAGCCGTTGGTCTCCGTGAGGATATCAAGATCCAGATCGTCAGCGATACCGAGCGTTACGTCACCGATGTCGGTGCTGATTTCGATATCGCCTCGGACGCCGTTGAGGTCGGCCTTGATCGAGCCGATTTCGGTGCTGACCGCAGTGAGACCGGCCACATCCGAGGACAGAATCGTGCCGCTTCTCGACGACAGCGAGAGGTAGCCATCGACACCGGAGGCGATCACGTTCCCGATATCCGTCCGAACGACGGTGTCGCCACGCGTCCCGAGCAGCGTTACGTCACCGAATCCGGAGGTGATTGTAGCGATCTCCGGTCCTCGAGTCTCGGGGACAGTGATTGTCACGTCCGTGGTTGGCGTCTGACGAGTCGAAATCAACGCACGTCCGTCGAGGGAGGTATCCAGGATAAGCGTCCCGTCGGCCAGGTCCATACCGACGGTCAGGTCGTCGAGACCCGCCTGGCCGCGGACTGAACGCTTGAGAACACGAACATCGACACCGCCCGTTCCTTGGGCCGTAATCAGCACGTTCCCGATCTCGTTCCGGACGTGTATCTCCTGAACAGCAGGCGCACCGAACGAGCGTGAAACGGTCTCTGTGACCTCACCGCCAGTCGATCCTGCCCACCCGAGACAGCCCGCCAACGTTCCGATGCCCACAGCCGCTCCAGCACCTATGAATTCGCGTCTTTTCATAATAATACTACTACGCACTTTCAGGTAATAAATATGACAGTAAGAGCAGTGCTGGCTGTTCGCACGGGAATCCCCGAGTACGTTATGTGGCCGGTTGCGGTTGGAGTTCACCTGGACGAAGGGGATGTCGTTGGAGCGACCCGACAGCACAAATCTCCGTCACGGCACAGGTAGTCTCGAAAGAATTGAGGGGAGGGGCGGGGCGGGCCGGGCCGGGCATCTACCGGTCAGAGCGTTAAGAAGACGACGACGAATCCGATGGCGTTAGTCAGGCCGTGGACAATTACGGGAACGGTGAGGTTCCCCGACCGCTCGTAAAGGGCGCCGAAGACGACGGCGCTGAGGACATTCAGCGAGAGACTTCCCAAGACGGCCGGTGAGAAGGCGACACCGGCCGAAAGGAACCCAGTAATGTGAACTGCCCCGAACAGGAGGCTTGTCAGCCCGATCGCAGCGACGGGGCCGAAGGCCGTCCGGAGGTTACCCTGGACTGCCCCACGGAAGAACAACTCCTCGGCGGGACCGACCAACAGGAGCGACAGCGCAGCAAAGGCCAGCAGGATCCATGGGTGAGACTGCGCGACGACAACCATCGCGTCGTCGGGCATGGCGAGCCCAACTGCCTCGAGGGCCGCCATACCCCCGAGGGTTACCGCGAGCACCAGCACCGTGCCGATAGTGACCAGCCAGAGCTGGCCCGTGGACGGAATGGCGGCTCTGACGGTCCCGAGGCGACGAGATACGAACAGGTAACCTAGCGCGAGGAAGACGACTTGGCCGAGGGCGGCAAACGCGACGAACGCAACCGGCGAGGTGAGTGATCCGCCACGCGCGAGATAGCCCATCATCGCGGGGATGGTGACGACCATCTGGGCGATGATCGCTAGCACGAGCAGGCCAACCGAGACTACGAAGGTGCGTCCCCGTTCCCGTCGGGAGACGGTTTGTTCTGCGGAAAGAGTGGTTTCGATGGTTTGAGTCATAATCTGATGGTCGAACTTCGAGAAGTCCCTCTGGTACCTATACGCGTAATGATATAATAAGTATAGTCTGATACATCACAGCAGAGGGCACGGCTCGACCCCAGCGCTTGCTCAATTCAATCAGGGGAGTTGTCCGATCAAGTCGGATTTATTGATGGCCGTCACGTCTGGTTTGGACGACTGGTGGTGTGTTCAGAGGACCGCGAGCACGGCGAGTCCGATTCCGATGGTGTTGAGGAGTCCGTAAATAATACTCACCGTGAGCAGGTTGTTTGTTCGTTCATAGACGTAGCCGAGGATGAAGCCGGTCGTCGAGATGCCCGGAACTGCCCCCCAGACCCCGACGGAGAGGAGACCCGAACCACCGAACCAGTAACTCGGGATATGCGTGAGGCCGAACCCAACTGAGGTAACGGTGATCGCAGTGATAGCCCAACTCATACGCAACCGCTCTGCCCTATATCATCTACAAAAAAATGGTTTGTAGAAGTACACCTTACGAAAGTCTGGTCGACCGCTTGGTCCGAATTTTGTATAGCGAAATACGGTGTACAACTCGGCCGAGCCGGACGGCGACGGTACGGCCCGCGGCTCCCGGTGGACGGATCGACCGGCTTTTTCCCCGCCAGCCCCTCGTGGCCCACATGGCCGACGAGTTCGACCCAGAAAAGTTCGAGGACAAGTACGTCCACTACTTCACCGAACTCCAGCGGGCGTACAAGAACGCGTTCAACCAGATGAACGAGCGC
>JAQCMX010000089.1 GCA_028274885.1 Haloarculaceae archaeon | reverse complement strand
TCAGTTCGGCGGGACAGAGCCACAGTAATCAGTGTCAGTCGTCAGCAGCGAGGCGCTGTTCGTCGAGGCTGTTCGCGCGTTCGACAGTCGAGCGGTTCGTCGTCGGGTCTTTCCGGACGGTGATCAGTTCCTCGGCCGCCGCGACGAGCTCGTCGTCGTGGCTCACCACCAGTGTCTGTTTGACACCCAGATCCCGCATCGCATCGATCAACGCGACCAGCTGTGAGACGTGGCCGGCATCGAGAAACACGGTCGGTTCGTCCAGGATGAGCGGCGGCATCGGAGCCGAGCCCTCGATGCCCTCCGCGAGCAGGCGATAGATCGCACATCGCAGGCTCAGATTGAACAGCGCACGCTCACCACCGGAAAGCTGTTCGGGATCGAGGGCCTGGCCGTCCTTCTGGTAGACAGTTAGCTGGTATTCCCCGTCGAGTTCGATCCGCGAGTACGTGTCGTTCTCGTAAACCAGGTCGAATGTCTCGTTGAGCATCCGCTCTAAGCTTTCGACGTTTCGCCGGCGCAACTGCGCTCGCAACTGTCCGTACATCTCCTCGAGTTGGGACGCCTCCTCGTGCAGGGACTGGAGGGCATCGACTGTCTCCCGGAGCCTTTCACGGCGCTCGCGCAGGTCCGACAGCGTCGTCAGTTCGTTCCGTATCGCGCCAAGCTCCGTCTGTAACTGCTCTTTTTGCTCGCCCAGTTCCCCCAGTTTCGCCTCGACCTCTTCGAGGTACTGTTTGGCGCGCTGTTTTCGGTCGCGTGCCTCCTCGATCCGGGACTGCTCGAACGAATCTCGAAGAGCCTCTCGCCGGTCCTGTTTTTCCGCCAGCCGTTCCCGGCGTTCCGCGTTTATCTCCTTTTTTTCGGCACGCTGTTCCCGTAACGTCTCGATTTCTGCGTCGAGATCCTCGATTTCTGCTATCGTGTCCGACAGCTCTTCGAGGGTCTCCCTGCGTCCCGTAAGATCACCTCTGTTCCGGTTGCACTCTGCGATCTCCTCCCGGCACTCGTCTGCCAGTTCGGCAGCCTGCGTTGCAGCCTCGCGTTTGTCCTCGGCTTCGGATTCGGCCTCGCTGGCTTCCCGGCGGAGGCGATCGATTCGATCTTGTTTTTCCTCGATAGTACGTTCGCGTTCCGTGACCAATTCGGAGAGGTTCGCCCGTTCGGTCTCGCACGTCTCGAGACGTCGTGCCCGCTCCAGAAGCTGCTCTGCGTGCTCTACGGTCTCGGCGAGGTTCGATTCGCGCTCGCGCAACGACTCGATCTCGTCCTCGATGGCCGAAACAGCCTCACGTCGTTTTTCCAGAGCCTCGACGTGTGGTGAGCCTTCGACGGGCTGGCCACACTCCGGGCACTTGCCGGCTGCGCGCAACTGCTCGGCCTCGTCGACCCGATCGCGCGCGTTCGAGAGGTTCCCCTGGCGCTTTGCGAGTTCCTCGCGCAGGTCCGCCAGTTCCGCCGTGGCCTTCTCGTGGTGTGTTTCGACGCCCTCGGGACCGACCGGTTCGTCGGCAAACGAGTCCTGCAACGACTCGATATCCGATTCGAGATCCGCGAGTCGCTCGCGTTCGGAGGTGAGCGTCTCACGGGTCGTCCCGAGTTCCGCGGCCAGATCCGCCGCACGCTCCCGTTTTTCCTCCGCGGTGGATTGGAGTTGCGTTGCCTGTTCGAGCAGGTTCTGTTCCGTGCCGTCGTGTTCCTGCTTCTCGACGCTTAGTTGCTTGATCTGGTCGGTCAGTTCCTCGAGTTCCGACTCGACGCGCTCCCGTTCGGCCTCGATCTGTGGGGCGTCCAGATCCGAACCCAGCGATTCGAGCATGTCGTCCCGTCGCTTACGGGCCGTCGAGAGTGTTTCGCGGCGTTCGGTGATATCCTCGGCGAGCTGTTCGCGGGTGCGTTCGGTGCTCTGAATCCGCTCGCGAAGAGAGTCGATGTCGTCCTCGATGGAATCGAGTTCCGTACGTTTGTCCTCGTACTCCTCGAGGACCGCCTCTGCTTCATCACGTGTCTGTTCTGCCTGGCTCCTGTTTTGTTCGTACCGGTCGATCTCCGCGTCCAGTGTCGTGAGTTCCGACTCGACGGAGGTTTGTCTCTCGGGGAGGCCCTTTGCCTCCTTGTCCGCGATCTGGTCTTCGATCTCCGAGAGGACCGCCTCCTTGTCGTCACGAACACGCTCGACGCCCAGTCGGGCGTCGCTTGCCCGCTCCCGGTAGGTCTCGAGTTTCCCGAGTTGCAGGAGTTCGTCGATCATGTCCTGGCGCTGGGACGGCGAGGCGTTGATCAGCTTGTTTACCTCACCCTGGCGGACGTAGGCGCAGTTCACGAACGCCTCTGTGTCCATGCGAAGCAGGCCGGTAACGTGTGCGCGGACGTCCGTTGCTCCCTCGATCGTGAGATCCTCCCCCTCCAGTACACAGCGCGTTGTGCGTGCGTTTTCGTCCCGCCGTTTGATCTCGCGCTCTATGTAATACGAGTGGTCAGCGTGGGTAAACCACAGTTCGACATGTGATCGCTCGGCCCCGGTCGTCACGATCTCTGAAAGCGTCTTTTCGAGGGCTTTCGAACCATAGAGTGCAAAAAAACACGCCTCGAGTAGCGAGGACTTGCCGCTTCCGTTGAGCCCGTGAATCACCGTCACACCCGCCGAAAGGGACAGGTCAGCCTGCTCGTAACATTTGAAATTCTCGAGTCTGATCCGGTCGAACTTCACAGGTAATCCTCCATAGTGATCTGGCCGTCGTCACCATCGGTCTGTTTGGAGGCTGTTTCGTCCGTCGTGGGGTCAGCAGTAGCCTCAGGTTCGTCGCTTCCGGACACAGTACCATCGGTTTCGGATGGCGTCCCGAACCCGGAACGGTCCCCTTCGATACGTTCGGCGACGCGTTGCTGGACGGTGTCGGCGAGATTCGAATCTGCGACCTTGCTCGCACGGATCGTCTCGTCGAGTTCGCGCGCGGCCGGACTGAGCTGGAGTTCCTCCAGTCGGTCCCTGACAGCGTCGTCGGGATCGGCGAAGGTCACCTCGACATCCGGTTCGTCGGGTTGTTCGCGGTGATCGGTGATCCTGGTTGTCAGTGCCCCCCGCTCGGCGGCGTAGTCCTCGATCGTTGCCGGCGTGACCGGGTCCCCCTCACCGTCGATCGAAACCACCACTACCGAATCGGTCAGGTCGTGTTCGGAAAGTCGCTCCGTGACGCGTGTCGTTCCCTCTCCGTGCCCGAGTTCCACGTCCACAAAGACAAAGTCGCGGGTATCTAACCCCCGTCGCCGGATGTCAATAGCTTCCTCGAAAACGACGATGTTGTACCCTCGCTCTGCCCGCTCTGCGGTGCTTGCACGCTCGGTCGAGCCACAGTAGCTCAGCCAGGTCTCGTAGGGCTTTTCCACGCGCGTGGTCTTCGGCTCGTGGTCGTCGCCGAGCAACAGCGCGTCGAAGGCCACCGGTGACGACGTGAGGATATCGCGGGCGTCCCAGTCGCCGTGGGCAAACGGCTCGAAGAGCCCGTGTGTGACGAGCACCGCGTGACCGGCGTCGTTGGACTCAAAGCCGTAGTCCAGTCCGTCCCGCTGGGATCGCGGAACGAAATCGAGCCCATAAACTGCAACGCCGTCGACCAGTGCCGGACTAGCGCCGAGTCGGGTGGCAAGCCCCATCGTTTCAAACAGATCGAGCCACTGTGCATCGCGCTTGGATTCGTGATTGCCGACGATTGCGAGAAATGGGATGTCGGCATCCGAGAGATCGCGTAAAACAGAGAGCGCTCCAAGCACGTCAGAGAGGGTGGGCCGCCGGTCGTGGAACAGATCGCCTGCGTGGACTACGGCATCGACATCCCTGGCGATGGCGTCTTCGACGACCTGGCGGAACGAGTCGAGAAAATCAGCTCGGCGCTCCGGGCGGTGATACTGCTGGTAGCCGAGGTGGGTATCACCCGTGTGAATGATCCGCGTCATGTTCTATCATAGGTTTCCGATCACCTAAATGGGTTCCCCGGCCGGGGCGAAAGTAAAGGATACGGCAGGTAGATCGGAGGCCCAGACCGGTGGCCCTCACACCGGGCCCACGCGGTCATACGATCCGGGCGTGCCAGTAGGACACCGACGCGAGATACCTGCCAAGCGGGGTGTGATCCAGGCTACCCTCGAGCCACCGCGAGGCCGAAGCGATCCGGTTTGGGATCTTTCGATAGATCCCGTAGGGGATGATCCAGTCGTGTTCGGCACCGACGAGCGCGAGACCGGCCTCGAAGAGCAGTTCCCGTACCCGCCCGCCCGAGTACAGCCGCGACCCCATCGGGAGTGCCCAGTTGTACAGCGACCGGGCGGAGTACCTATTGAACGTATCGAAGAAGATCTCGCCGTTCGAGACGCGGCGCATCTCCGCGAGATAGCTTTCAGGGGTGTCGGCAAGATGGAAGAAACGCATCGCGAAAACGATATCGAAATGATCATCAGGAAAGGGGAGCCGACCAGCATCGCTGCGCATGTAGCTGAGCTGGTCTGTCACGTCTGCCTGCTTGGCACGGTCGCGTCCCTGCTGGAGCATCGGTCCAGAGATGTCGAGTCCGACGATGTTTGCCCCGTGGTCGGCGAGCATCGTGGTGAATCGGCCGGTCCCACAGGCGATCTCCAGGACATCCTTTCCGTCGACGGGGCCCAATGCCGAAAGAACCGCTTCTTTCTCCCGGCGATCGATGAGTCTTCCTCCCCGGGAAAACCGTTTCTCGTCGTAGGCTTTTGCTACTTCGTCTGTCTGATACCACTCCTGTCCTTTCACGTTAGACCACCCTGGGTTTCGAGGGGATAAAATGATACTGACTCACGGCCAGTCCGCGCGGTGACCCCAAAGCCCGTTGTCCGGGGTGATAATGTCAGTC
The DNA here is from genome assembly GCA_028274885.1 of Haloarculaceae archaeon. GTDB lineage: Archaea > Halobacteriota > Halobacteria > Halobacteriales > Haloarculaceae > Halovenus. The sequence continues at coordinate 10,652 of JAQCMX010000089.1, read as the reverse complement.
ACTCATGTATAAGGGCATCCCTGTCATAATAACACACTGTACATCACTGATTCGATTATAGAAAAGTTTTACAAGTAATCCCTACAGAAGCAAATGTATGAGCACAAGAATCGGTGTAAATGCGAACGATCCGATAGAAATGAGCGAGTCCGAGTACACGGACCGGTTGCGAGAGCTTCCGCCAAGTGCAAAGCTCGTCGCGAAGGTATTGGAAACGGATGCACCGCTGTCACAGGGGCAACTCGCCGAGGAGTCACTGCTTCCAGAGCGGACGGTGCGGTACGCGCTGAACCGTCTCGAAGACACGAACCTGGTAGAAGCGCGATACAGCGTTAGGGACGCCCGCAAACAGGTATACTCGCTGACAAAGTAAGCAGGTCGCAGCCCTGACCGGCGGGTCAGATCGGAAGCAGAGAGCCCAACGATTTTTTATCAGACGCCCGAATCAAAGGTGTGGAGAGCCTGGAAACTGAACTTGAACGGGCGCGTGCGCTCTCGGTCGAGGAGATAGCGGACAGAATCGAGACAATCGGTTTCGAATGTACCCACTGTGGCGCGTGCTGTCGATCCGAGGAAAACTGTGGGGGCGAGGATGACCAAACACCCCACACCGCCACGGTGTTTCCGGACGAAATCCGTCAGATCCAGTCCCGCGAGGAGTACGACTGGCGCGACGTCGCCCGACCGATGCCCTACGGGATAGTCGACGAGGCCGGTGAAACCTTCGAGTGGGCACTCCAGACCGACAGCTGCGGGGACTGTACATTCTACGAGGAAAACGGCGGTGAGGGTGGGTGTTCGATCCACGGTGATCGCCCCTTGATCTGTCAGACCTATCCGTTCTCGCTGGATTCAGTATCACCGGATACCGCCGACGGGCTCGGCACAACCGAGCCAATGGGTGGTGTCGTCGAACGGGAGGGGATCGTTCGGGCCCACGAATGCGAGGGACTGGGACGAGATATCTCGCGGGCGGACGCAGAAGCACTCGCCAAGACTCTCAAAAAGCGGGCAGTCAGGGAACTCACGGAGGCGATTGACGTCCGGGACAACTACGAACCGGCAGACTCGGACGGTGTCGTCGTCCACGACTCGGAGGGAACGAAGCGTCCGGACGGGACACCGCTTTGATATCCTGGCAGGACTAAACTCGCGGGCTTTCGCCTCGAAACACTGTAATCTTAAGGCAAAACCTATGATGGTGGACAAAAAAGACGCTATACGGAGGCCTAATTCCCTTGGAAATCCCGAATCAGTTACTCTGTCTGTTCAGTGCCGACATCTCCGACGAAGGCGATCGCTACGTTATCGAGGTACCGCGTCGCGAAATCGAAACCGGCGGGGTCAGTGTCGATGGGACATACCGTATCGCGCTGATAGACACACAGAGAGACGACAAATCGGGGGAGTCTGGCGGGGCAAAGACACCGGAAGGGGAGCCCCAGCCCCCCGTCGAACCGGGCGAAATCCGGTACGTCGAGATCGAGGATCTCGGCAAACAGGGGGATGGGATCGCGCGAGTCGAACGAGGGTACGTCATAATCGTGCCGGGGACAAAGGTGGGAGAACGCGTGAAAATCGAGATCTCGGAGGTCAAGTCGAACTTCGCGGTCGGCGAGAAAATCGAAGATCAATAACCGTTTGCTCGCCGTACCATCGATCCGCTGTGCGGGACCAATCACCTCGACATTCTGGGTGAAAATCGCAAGACCGCGACACATTAACCATCCGTACCAAACGCGGTTTAAGCAGTCACACACAAGTAGTGGTATGAGCACCACGGCAAACAGCGCAGCAGGGACAGGCCTCTCGGAGAAACAACACCGCATTCTGACGTATCTGCGCGAAAACGCCGAGGATCAAACCTACTTCAAGTCACGCCTCATCGCGGATAATCTCAACCTCTCGGCGAAGGAGGTCGGTACGAACATGACGGCAATCGCCGACGGGGAGTTCGACATCTCCGTCGAGAAGTGGGGATACTCCTCGTCTACAACGTGGATGGTAACAGAGTAGCTCCTCAGCGGGCGTGTTGTCGATGTTATAACATCTGATAGCCGGGACCGTCCGTTCATATGTTGTGCTTGCCAAGCACGGACTGGTGTTGACGAGTGGTACCATGGGAGGATCCGGTCTGTCATCCCAGAGCACGTCCCCCGACCGTGCACAGGTCGGAATCGGGACATTGATCGTTTTCATCGCGATGGTACTTATCGCGTCGGTCACAGCCGGCGTTTTGTTCAACGTCGCAGGCCTTCTCGAATCCGAAACCGAACAGACCAGCGAGGGGGTGAACGAACAGATAAGCGAACAGCTGTCGGTCGTGGCAGTTACGGGCGACAAGATCGCGGACCGTGGGGACGGGACTCGCGAGATTCAGCGGGTGACAGTCATCGTCACCACATCCACGGCAGGAAATCCGATCGATCTTCGGAATCTCACCGCACAGTGGATCGGACCCGAAGGATCCTTTAATCTGTTACACAACGAAACCGCCGACGACCCGAGCCAGGGGACGTTCAACACGACTGTGTTCAGAGATCCGGACGGTACGTTTCCGGTCCTGACCGACGAGGAGGATCGGTACGGGTTGCGGTTCCAGCCCGGGACGGAGTTCGGTTCGCAGGGGCTCGGGGAGGCAGAGAGCGTTGAGGTGAGCATCCAGACGAGAGCAGGGACCGGCGCCGAAATACGCATCTCTGCGCCACCGTCTTTGACCGGGCGGGACGCCGTGGAGTTGTAACGCCGTACCGAACGGGGTCCGACGGTTCAGGGGTTGTACTCGACGAGGGCAGGAGCCTGTTCGGCCAGTTTGGCGGCGTCCTCGCCCAGCGAGTCGGCGTACCGGACCACGAGCAACAGAACAGTCTCCGGTGCCTGGATGGCATACCCCCCGTCACGCGAGAGCAATCCCGCCTCTTCGAGACGTGCAGCGTGGTTGCTCACGGTCGGGCGGGAGACACCGAGTCTGGACGCGATGGTGCCAGTCGTGGCGCCGGGGTTTTCAAGTAAGGTGACGAGCATTCCCCGAGGGGTGTCACGACGCAGGTACCCCAACGCTGTTTGCTCGAAGTCGCTGAACCGGTCCGTCGGAAAATAGCGCCTGTACTCGCCGTCCTTGCGACTCTCCACGACGCCCGCGGATTCGAGCTGCCGGAGGTGGTGCTGTGTCTCACCTGTCCCCAACTGGAGGTCGTCTCTGATCTTCGAGAAGTGGGCACCGGGGGTCGCTGTCACGTATCCGGCGATGGCATCGGGTGCGTCACTGTCGCTCGCACTGGCGATCGAAACGAGAGGACTTGCAGCCCCCAAAGCAGCAAAGCGTCGCAAGGTCGCCCGCTTTGACCGATCGACATCCTCATCGTTTCCCATTAGTGACATTATACGGATGAGAGACGTATAACGGCTTCGACGTACGGCGACGGTGCCGTACCGTCAGGCGGTCCGAAGGTCAGTGTTCAGTCCGATCCGTCCTCGGCAAACTGCTCGCCGGACTCGCCGATGACCTCGTCGGGGTCTTTGATATCGGCTCGACTCTCCCCTTCCTTGACCGCTTGGGCTTCCTCTTCCATGCGCTCGAGGTCGATGACATCCTCCTCGCTCTCGATGTCGCCGAGTATCTGGGCGATGTCATCGAGGCCGAGCATCTCACGGGTTTCCTCGTCGAACTCGAGCCCCTCAAGCATGTGACCGTTCTCCTTTGCATCGCTTCCCTGGAGATGTTTGCCGTACCGACCGACGAGTGAGGTCAACTCCTGGGGCAGGACGAACTTCGTCGATTCGCCCTTACCGATCTCCTCCAGTGTCTCCATGCCACGCTCGATGACCGCTCGTTCGCCCATCGACTTGGCTGACTTCGCGCGCAACACTGTCGAGATTGCGTCACCCTGGGCCTCCAGGATCTGGCTTTGCTTCTCACCTTGTGCCCGGATGATGTTGGACTGCTTGTCACCCTGGGCCTCCTCGATGGAGCTCCGACGTTCACCCTGTGCTTCGAGGATCATGGCACGGCGGCGACGCTCGGCGGAGGTCTGTTGCTCCATGGCCTGCTGGACCTCCTTGCTCGGGTTGACCTCACGAACTTCGACGCTCTCGACGCGGATCCCCCACTCGTCTGTGGGCTCGTCCAGTTCTCTCCGGATCTTGGCGTTGATCTCCTGGCGTTTGTTGAGCGTGTCGTCGAGTTCCATATCGCCAAGCACGGCCCGCAACGTCGTTTGAGCCAGATTCGAGACTGCTTTCTTGTAGTTGTCGACCTCAAGAAACGCCTTCTCGGCGTCCATAACCTTGATATAGACGACCGCGTCGGCGGTCACCGGGGAGTTGTCCCGGGTAATCGCCTCCTGACGCGGAACGTCGAGTGTCTGTGTCCGCATATCGAACCGGTAGATACGGGTCACGTACGGCAACACGAAGTTGGGCCCCTGTTCCAGAATGCCCTGGAACTTTCCGAACCGCGTGTATGCCGCCTTCTCGTAGGCCCGCACAATGACAATGCTTTGATAGGCCGTCACCACAGCGATCAAAAACAGGATGACTGCCACGATAGGCCCAGCCGAGTCCGTTTGCAGGATGGTGTCAAAAGGCATACCTACATATTGTCGCGTTCGGTGAAAAGTGTTTGTTTACATCATCAGTAGGCTACGAACAGCACGGACAAATATGGTCAGGAGTTCCCCGTAGTGCTCTCGGTGGGCTCCTGTTCGCGTTGCTTGTGATCACGATCGGTCTGACGTCTGTCGCGCTCGAGTTCCCGATCGATCTCGTCGCCGATTGCCGAGACCGATTCGACGGTGACGACGTTACCGCCACCAGGATCAAGCACCATCACCTCTTTGCCCTCCGAGATTGTCCCATCGACACTCCTGGCCTGGTAGTACGGATTGAACCCCCCCTCCGAGAGTTTCACCTCGCCGTCTGTCGGCGTGACGCGCTTTGTGACCCGGCCGGTTTTGCCCCGCAACGATTCGGAGTCACTTGTCTTTGCCTTCCCTTGCCCCCCGTAGATATCCACCTCGCGGTACGCCCACAGTGTTCCCATGGATGCGGCAACGATCACACCAGTCATGATCACGATATTGAGGACGCCGAGGCTAGCCGGGAGGACGACCCCGACCAGACCGGCCGCGAACAGCGCCACACCAACGACAAAGAAGTGAGCTCCGGGAGCAAATGCCTCCGCGATGATGAGTCCGGCCCCCGCCATGACCAGGAGGAGCGGGATGTTCGCGAACAGGAAATCTACGACCATACATATCGTTGGGGTGCTGGCGGCAAAACAGTTCGGGGTTCTCCGTCTCCTGGCTCTGGTGGACCGGCCTGACGACACGGCATCACTGTGACAGGATCGAGCGGCCGACCCGATCACGCGGCACTACCAGTATGGGGTCGAGTAGGTAAGCCGCCAGGGCCGACCGATTACGGCAAACGTGAGGATGGTGGCTGTTATGAACGCGATGGAAGCGAGTGCAGCGGACTGCCAGGCCGAGTTGAAAAACAGTTCATTCGCGGTGAACACGCTCACGGCCACGCCGACGATTGCGAGAGCGATCACCGCCACGACGAACGTGACTGCATACCGAATCAGTTTCATACCTCTACGATTGAACTGGAGATACAAAGGGACAAGGGTCCGGGAAACCCAGAGATGGTATGACGACTGTCGTCGTGGTGGCCGATCCGCCAGTTCAGGAGGCCGTCTCGCTCGAGCTGCCCGGAACCCCGCTTTCGGACGCCGATATCACAGCACTGTACGGTGCGATGCTGGCAGACGTGTGTGCGACGGTCCAACACGCCGGTGGCGATCTGCTCGTGAACTATCCGGCCGAGAGTCCGGATGGGATCGACGCCGAGACCACTCTGCGTGATCACCTTGCAGGGGAATTGCCCGATCCCGACTCGGCCAGATACGAGGTGCAGGTCGGAGCCGACGATGCCAAACGGATCGGTAACGCTCTGACACATCTGCTGGAGACCGAAGAGGAGGCCACAGCCGCGGTGCTCGAGCCGACGGCACCACTTTTCCGTCGGAAACACTTCGGCAAGGCGTCGATGGAACTGCGGTCGAACGAGGTCGTGCTCGGACCGACATCCGGTGGTGGGGTCTATTTTGCCGGGTTCGTGGAGCCGATCGATTTCGATGACGCGCTCGCACCGCCGGCGATCGGGACACTCTCCGAGCGGGCTGTCGACGCCGGACTGGAGGTGAGTCAGCTATCGATGCTCCCGCGTCTCACTGACGCGGACGGACTCAGGACCGGACTGGCACTGATACGGGTGCGTCAGCGAGCGGGCCTACCGATTCCAGAACGGACGGTGGAACTGTTCGAGGAGTGGGATCTCACCCTCGAAAACGCGGGGTTTGCGCGCGGATCCGACAGCCCTTAGAGAGGGGCCCGAATAGGAACAAATGCGGTGGGATAGCGAAGTGGCCTAACGCGCCTGCCTTGAGAGCAGGTGTCCGAGAGGACCCCTGGGTTCAAATCCCAGTCCCACCGCGTTCTCAGAGTATAGAAAGGACGGTAGAACCGCGCTCTACTTGCTGTCGGCCCTCTGCTCTGCCGGTGCTTCGGTTGGCGGCGGCGTTTCGGGGTCGACCCCCTCTCGAGCGAGAACGGCGTCGACGTAGTACTGCTGGAGCGACTCGTATCCGGTCAGGTCGATCTCCTCTATGAGGTCGTCAAAGACAACCGAGCCCCGGTGCATGACCGTCACGCGGTCGAGATACGGTGCGAACGCTGTGACCTGATGCGTTGCAACCACGATGGTCCCCGGATACTCGCCGAGAAACTCCAGAAAGCGAGTCTTCGACACGTCGTCCATCGCGCCCAGTGGTTCGTCGAGAAAGAGAAAATCGGGTTCTTTGATCAACGCCAGCGCCAGATCGAGCTTGCGACCGTATCCCCCGGAGAGATCCGCAGCTTTGCGGTCGAGTGCGCGGTTGAGTCGCAGCTCGTCGACCACAGTCTGGTTCCAGTCCCAGTCGTCTGCACCGACCAGACTGGCGAACACGTCGATGTTCTCCCGGACGGTGAGCCCCGGATAAAAGTTCGGTTGCTGGAACCCACAGCCGATGGCAACGGGTGGGACCGACACAGACCCGGATGTGGGTCTGGTGAGCTCTAAGAGCAGGCGCAACAGGGTCGATTTGCCCGAACCGTTCGGGCCGAGCAGGCAGTGATACTCCCCGCATCCGATCGAGATCGACACGTCGTCGACGGCCGTAATACGGCCGTACTCCTTTGTGAGGTCAGTCGTCTCGATCCGGCCCTGATCGCCTGTTTCGTCCTGTCGGGATGTGAACTTGCCGGTCATCTCATACTGTCCTCCTGTGGTAGATGATCGCAAGCTTCAGGACAGCCAGGGCCAGCACGATCAGTCCGAGAAAGGCACCCAGCCAGTCGGTGAAGCCCGTGAGTTGCAGGTCTTTGAGCATCACACTGCGTGTCATGATCATCGAGTAGTGGGTCGGCAACGACCGCGCGATGGTCGTCCGGATCGCAGAAAAAAAGCCAACGGGGAAGGTAAGCGCCGAAAGCGCGATCATCCCGAGCATCAACACGACGTTGACAAACTGGCCAGTAGCACTGAACCGCATGAGAACCATGATCGTCATGCTCAATACCGACAACAGCAGAAAGGTCAACAACAGAACGGCAACCGCTCCGGGGGCGAACGAGTCGATCCTGTACCCGTAGTAGCTGGCTGTCACGTGGAAAATGAAGATGGGAGCCACCATCACGGCCGTATAGAAGATCAGCTTGGCCGCGACGACGGACTCAAGCGAGGTTTCGACTTTCAGTCGGTCCATCACGTCCTTCTCGCGTCTGAGATTGTACGGCACGTAGGTGAACGCAAAGAAGATCACGACGACCATCAAAAACGAGGGGAACAGATACTCCGGGAGCGTGTTTTCCTGCCCGATGACAGTTCTTTCCGCGGAGATGTCTGCGGCCAGAATGTCGTCGAGTTGAAACTGCATCAGTCCGACAATGACCTCGGAGGGCTGCTGGAAGGGCACGATAGCCCCATTGACCGTGAGTCCAAACTGCGCATCGACTCCGGACTCGGTGATGTTCGCGGGAACGGTCACGATACCGTAGACACGCTCGCGGTTCAGCGCTTCGAGTGCTTTCTCCTCGGAGTCGATGACCTGTGGGTCACTAAATACGGCGACACCCCCCTCGACGATCCGCAGATCCTCCTCGGAGACACGCTCGTCCGCTGGAACCACCCCGACCGGAACCTCCCGGGGGACGACTTCCTGAAACATGACGCTCGTCGTCGCGAAGAAGGTCGGCAGCGCCACGAGCAAAAAAACAAGAACCAGAACGTTCCGTTTGCTCCAGTGGCCTTCCTTTTTCAGCAAAGAGAGAATTGACATGCGGTTGAAATCAGGCCCCGGAGGATGTGGTCAGCCTGCCACTGCTGTCTGCGGGGAAAGCTGAGTCCCGCCCTGTCCGAGGAACGACTGATCGAGGATGCTGAGTACCTCCTCGGGGGAGGTGGCAAACGTCGCCTGTAGCTGGTTGCCCGCCGCGTCGATAGAGAGTCGATCGATTATATCGGCGAGTTCCTGTTGGCCGTCCTGTTCAAACTGGCTTTGGAACTGGTCGAGAAAGAGGCTAATCGTGCCAGCCGCGTTCTCGGCATCGGCCGCCGAACCCATCGTGAACTGGGCCTGCATGTTCATCTGAGAACCCTCTGTGAAGTACGTCATCGTCATAACATCCACCTGGAAGCCAAGTCCCTGGGTCTGTTCCTGTGGGATGGTGACCGCCATTTTCATCAGTCCGTCATCAGCGGTCTGGTAGGACTCTCGGAGCTGGCCCGAAAAGGCGTTCAGTTCGCCGTTAGACGTGTCGATCGCGTCCTGGACGGCCTGACTGCTTCCCAGCGCGTAGTTACCGTCCCCGAAGTCCGCGGCCCACGTTTCCTGTCCGGTCAGCGGGTCCTCCTCGATCCAGACGGTCACACCGTTGTATGTCTCCTGCCGGGGTTCCTCATCGAAGGTCTCTAGGAGTTCCTCACTCGACCAGTCAGTATCGACGAGAACACCCGCGTACTCCTGATCGAAGTTCCCGTTCTGTTGTTTGAAGAACATGAGGGCGCTGTTGAAGCCGGTGGTCCGAACGTCAGTTTCGCTTTCGAACTCAGACACCGCCTCCTGCCATGTCTGCGGGCCGTCGTACTCAGGATCGACCTGCTTGGCCCGTTCGAGGAATCCGTTCATCAACTCCTCGGTCGCCTGGTCCTGAACAATCTGGCCGCTAAAGAAGGCAACCCCGTCGACCCCTTCCGGGACGGTATCGAGCGGTTCGGCACCGGGGGATCCGGAGTCGTCGCCGTCCTCCAGGGCCCCCATACATCCCGCCGTCAGGGCGAGGAATGCGATCATGATCGTCGCTTTCCCTTGCGGTGAGAACAAAAAATCACGGAGGGCGTCTATACTGTTCGCCGTCGGTCTGGGAGTCATAGTACAGGTGAAATTTCGTGAGTGGGGTGATATATCTTATGGCCGCCGAAAGAATCACTCCCTTCACCGTGTTACGGTACGTGAGATTCTCCCGTCATAGTGACTATCGCGGTAGTTTTTGTGGCCACGTCACAGATAGTACTGTGCCGTGGCGTGAAACAGCCGTTTTGATCCGCAAAAGCGGTACAGACTCGCGATAATCAATAGCCGCCAGTCACGGATCCCGAAGGAGCCTGCAGACCGAGAGAGAAATGCTTTTGCGGGGTTACACGTAGAGATCTAATATGGATTGGCCACACGATCCGGATGGTGAAGAGGGAAGCGAAGGGCGACGCAAGTACGGACAGGCCGTGCTGGCAAAAAAGATAGACGAGGAGGAGGATTTCCCGCTCAAAACGGCTGCCTTCGTCGAGGAGTACGGCGACCACCCGGTTCGGATCGATTACGAGACGGTCGTGAGCGTCGAAGACATCTTCGAACACGTCGACAAAGCCGGGTTCGAGGGGTTTCCGGAGTTCCACCGGACGGTCGGCAAGGCATTGCGCGAGGCCAACTACTGGCCGTACCGACTCGAACACGCCTGATCGGGGGTCCGACCGGATCGAGACCAGGTGTAATCGTAATAAAAAGCCCGTCCGTATCAAATCCGCGGCCACAGTGACTAACACGCAACTGACACATATCCAGATAGAGGGCTACGGTCCTTTGACCGTTACTCCCGAACCCTCTTTTTCGGTGGCGACAACGTGATTGTGGTCTGTTCTGAACTACGAGAGGGTTGCCTCACGAGGCGATCACACACGTCAGCGAGGCTGTCGGTGTCGAGTTGAACATCGGTGTCGGACGAGGCCAGGGCCGCCGGTGCCGGGATGGACACCAGGCACGTACTCGAAGGGTGCCGGAGGAGGGGTAAGGACCCCACACTGCGTTTTGAACCGACCGTTTGGTATGAACAGGACAACAACAGGATGCGCTCTCGTCGGCGGTCCTGATGGGTCCCGTCGGGTTGGCTACGTCAGGACTTCTCATCGAATTCTCTATCGAGAAAGGCATCGGCCTTTCGCAGGATCTCCCGCGGCCCATCCTGCGTGATAGTGTTGATCGCCTGTTCGTAGTCGCGCCACTGCATGTCTCGGTGTTCCTCCGACAGTTCTGCGGACGCCTCGTAGGACTTTGC
>JAQCMX010000085.1 GCA_028274885.1 Haloarculaceae archaeon | reverse complement strand
CCTCCACCTCCTGTATCGGAGTCAAACGACTACGCCTCTCCATCGTTCGGTTCCTCCGTGTTGGTGTCTCGAAGCTCGAGTCCGACGTAACACCGCTGAGTCTTCCCGTCCAACCACTTCTTGTCGCGCTCGAAATCGACGTGATCGCGCAATGCCTGTGTGAATCGGGACTTCGGCTTCACCTCGTACTCACCGGCTGACGCAACCCGTTCGTACGCATCATACACATCACCGACCGGGACGATCGCGTCGTCGCACTCAACGAGAGCGTCATTGACGAATGCACTGAGACCGAACGAGTCGTCCTCGCCATCGTCCTCCGTTGAAAAGTCTCGATCAGCCGACCGTTCAGAGTCCGTTCCTGCAGGGTAGAGGTTGCCGTTTTGGGCTGCGTCTATGAGTTTGGAACAGCTCTCGGTCGTCTCTTCCACCGGGTCGTAGAACCGGAGGTCGAGATGCTGACCCTCTCCGGTAACGATTCCGATCGCGTACGAACTGTCGGTGTAGTCCGGAACGGGCAGGTCCGTTTCGGGAACGAAAGGTCGCTTGACAGGCACCCACTCCGCCTCAAACGCATCTTTCGACTCGTAGGTGGTCGGCAGCTCCCCCGGCTGGAATACCGTATACGTCCCTGTCGAGGCGTCATAACTGTAGGTGGCTGGGAACTGATCCTTGGACACTGTCTCAAAGTCGGTCACGCGGACGTGCGACTCCCCTTCACTATCCTGAAGGACGAACGCATCCGCCTGTTTCACCCAGCGGGTTTGTCGGCTGTTGTCCGTGGCTCGACGTGCGGCCGTCACTCCGTCAGCGGCACCTGCCCCGCCGTTGAATGTAATCTGCTCCGTCGTCGTGTAGAGCCGCGTCTCACCGGAGGTGAGCCGGTTGATGGGTTCTTCGAGGATGTTGGATACCCGTCGAGCGAGAGCAGGTCCATCCACATCGTCGCCCCGTCCGTTGACGACGAAGAGTGGAACCTTCTCTGCAGCCTGTGCTTTCCGCAGATTTGCCAGTACCTTCGCCGGATGCGTATGTGTCGTCGTCTCGATTTCGATCGTGAATTCGGAGTCGACGTCAGGGTGAGTCGCCAGCGCGTCCGGTCGATCGCGTCCGTCCTGATCCAAGACCTGCACAGAAAAGCCGCGTTCGGCCAGCAACTCCTCGACGGCAAACAACAACCGGTCGTGACTCTCACTCCCTCCGGTCGGCGAGTCAGTATCGGGTGTCGCGGTGTCGTCACCGGCTGGCGTCAGCCGACAGACGACCTCGGCGGTCTCGGCGTCCAGATCGACCTCGATCAACGGTGAGGTCTCCCTGATATCCGGGAAGGTTTCGACAGTGTGCTCATCGACTGCTTCCTCGTCGAGCCGAGCCAACAGTTCGTCATCAACGGCTGAGACAGCCACCCACCCATTGTCGTCGTACACGCCGGCGTTGATCTGGACCGTTCGGATCGCTTCCGCCATCGCAACATCGAGTGGCTGGTCGCCCTCGATTTCGGTCGACACGGCCGGCGTGTGTTCTGGCGTCGACGACGTTGAGGCCGACGCAACACCGTAGCTGTTCTGTGTTCGCTCGTGAATCGCATCGAGTGCCGTCTGGAAATCCGCCTCCTCACGTCCCGATAATGGATGCTCGCTTTCCGGATGCCCCGGTGGAATCGGGAGTGGAGCGAGACTGAACGGTTCTGGACCCGTTTCACCGAATGTCGGGCTCGGGAGTCGAGTGATCCATTCCCCGCGGGGCAGAGAGCGAATGCGGTTCGCGAACGCTTCCGGATCCATATCCTCGTGGGCCATCACGCGAGCGATCTCTTGGTCGACATGGATCTTCCCGACGATAGGACTCCCAACGTCGTTCAACACGTTGAGGTAGACCTTCCGATTCCCCTCCGTTTGGAGCTGTTCGGGGAACTGTAGCGAGAGCCCGACTGAAAGCCTGAAGCTGCGTCCCTTCTCAAGGAGCGTGTTCATAATGTCCGAGACGACGACACTGGAGGCCTCATCGACGAGCAGATTCACGACGTAGTCGTTGGACTTCCCCTCGATGTCCTGTTTGCGTTGTTTGAGTGCGTCGTACAGCATCGTCATAATCAGCCCGGTCATCACCTTCGCCGCATCGTCGCGCAAATCACCAAGCTCGAAGAGAATGACCTGCCGGTCGTCGAGCAACTCCCGAAAGTCGAACTGCGGCTCCGTGTTATTGAAGATCTGGCGCAGGTGTTCGTCCTGAGAGATGTAATCGAAGCGGTGGCTCACGCCGCCCATCACCGTCGCGAAGGTGTTAGGATCGAGCTGGAGCTGACGACGAATCTTCTGGGTGACCTGCGGATTGCTCGACCGGGGAGCAGCTCCTTCCTCGACCTCGGGTGGTCCGGCCTGCCACAGCCGATCGAGGACGTGTTCGAGCTGATTGTGGCTGAAGTAGTTGACACTCTCGCGATAGCGGCCGTTTTCGAGACCGTACTCCTCGTCGTAGAGGATCTTGATGAGGTACTTGATCAGGTTCGGCGCCACGACCGCTTGTTCGTAGCGCTCGTCGCCCATGACCATCTTGATGATCGTCTCGTAGTGGTCGGCCTTGTCCTGAACCGCGTCGACACGGGAGACACCACTCGCCAGCGAGGGTTCGATGTTGAAAAACGCGAAGCCGGGGAGGATCTCGGGAATCGGGAAATGGAGGACGTTCTCCTCAAGATCAGTCGTTCCGAACCGGCGAGCGTGGGCTCGCATATAGTTCTGACACAACCCGTCACCCTTCGGGTCGATAATGATCACCGGACCATCGGTGGAATCGTAGAGGGACAGGGCGTCGTTGATACTGGCCTTCGATTTTCCGGCGCCGGTCGTTCCGAATCGCGCGTAATGGGTCGTCAACAGCGACGCCGGCAGACACGTCGGCTCGTCTTCAGGTTCCCCCGTCTCATCGAGCGCGTAGCCGATCGCCATCCCATCTCGGAACTCGTCCATCAGGTCGGGATGTGGCCGCGGAAGTGGGTTCCGTGACCGCTGTTCCGACCGTGTGCCGCGGCTCCCTTCGATCGTGAGTTCCTCCGAAGAGGGCACGACGACCACATTGGCGAGCTCGTCGGCGTTGAAGACCAGATCCGGTTTCCGTCTGCCCCG
>JAQCMX010000084.1 GCA_028274885.1 Haloarculaceae archaeon | reverse complement strand
AGTCTCGTCTATCACAGTTGATGGACGGACTCTTGAACTCGACGTCGGGGACGCTACCAGGATCAACGAGATAGTACGTAAACTCGACAGGACGGAGGCAGGCATTGAATCGATCAGCACCGAAGAGGGGTCGCTTGAGGACCTCTTTGCTGCCTACACCGAGGAGGCGGGGAACGCATGACCTGGCAGGAGATCGCCCGGAAGGACTTCGCGGACTCGATCCGGTCGATGACGTTTTTATTGCTGGCGGCGGGATTCCTGATACTGACCATCACGCTCAGTTCGATGCAGTATATTTTCAGCGATCCGACCTTCGAAGAGGGGATCAACGCGGCGTTTGGAACGATGAACCTGTTAACCCCGATCGTTGCCGTTATTCTCAGCTACGGGGCGATTGTTGGAGAGCGCGATTCGGGTAGCCTGCACATTCCTCTTACTCTCCCGGTCACCCGCCAGGAGTTGCTGCTTGGCAAAACCGTCGGGCGGGTGCTCACGCTGTTTGTCCCCGTGATCGTCGGATATTTTCTCGTGATTCCGTTCTTATATCTGCTCTATGGAAGCTTCGCTCCGTCGGAGTACGCCCGGGTGCTGGTTCTTAACGTGGGGAACGGACTGCTCTACGTGGTTATCGGTGTCTCCGTCTCGGCTGCTCTCGGGACACGTCGTCGTGTTCTTGCAGTCCTGACCGGGTTTTTTCTAACCGTGTATTTCGCCCTTTATATGGTCGGGGACATCCTGTACTGGGCGATCCACGGTACCGTTCCCGAAACAGCGCCGGTCTGGGTGCGATTTATCGAAACGCTCCCACCGCACGAAGCACTGGGCAACGTCGTTTCTGCGGTATGGGCACAGGAGCTGTCAACAGGGGATCCACTGCTCCTACAGGAGTGGATCGGTGTTATCGTGTTTTTGTTGTGGCTCGTCGTTCCGGTCCTCGTCGGACAGTTCCGATTTAAAAGGAGCAACATTATCTGATCGACGATGGGTTTTTATCCCCGCGTGTTTCGAGGTAGTAGACATCAGACAGTTGCTGTGAAGCGCTCGTCGCCCCGTCACGGTGTGGCGAGACGGTTCGTCGTTGATTACAGATCCGGCTTGCGAATACGTCGTTTAGCCGGAATAGATAGTCGAAGCTGTGGGGCGAGCGTCGGGCATGAACTGAGGGATACAGTTATAATTATACAGCTCTTGTCACGAAATATGTCACTGACGCGGTTGACGCCGGATATCGATCTCGAGGGCATCGCCCCCGATGAAGCGTTCTCCATCCTGGGCAACGAGATCCGTCTCGACATTATCAGGGCGCTCTGGCAGGCAGGTGCGGCAAAGCAGTACGACGACGTCCGGGGTGACACCAGAAGCATGTCATTCTCGGAGTTACGAGGCGAGGTTGGCGTCGATGATAACGGAAGGTTCAATTACCACATCTCGGAGCTGATGCCGCAATTCGTCCGACAGACCGACGACGGCTATCGGTTGAGCGGAGCCGGCAAACGCATCGCTCGGACGGTAATCGCAGTCTCGGGCGCGGAAGATGTCGACCTCTCCACTGATCTTGACGTGGACTGTCCGCTGTGTGAGTCACCGATGACAGCCGCCTACGAGGACCAGTGGCTCCGGATCGAGTGCACGGTGTGTGATGGAATGTTCGGCGACGAGACACCAGAAGGGACGGTGTACTTCTCAAACTATCCGGCGGCAGGACTCGCCGACCGCAGCACCGAAGAGGCCGCCGAAACCGGTCTGTTCCGGTGTCTGCTCGACCAGGCATATCTCATGCAGGGCGTCTGCAGAGAGTGCGCCGGGCATGTCGAGGCCACCCTGTCGGTCTGTGAGGACCACGACTCAGGTGGCGGTCAACCGTGTTCGACCTGTGGGACCCGGACACCGGTGTGGGCCGACCAGCGGTGCCGGACCTGTGGGTTCGGCAAACGACTCCCGATCGAGATCTGCTGTTTAGGCCTCACCCCCGTTATCGGTTTCCTCGACGACCGCGGGATCGACGCCCTCGCACCGACCTTCAAAGAGATTGTCGAACTGCTCGAATCCCGCTCCGAGACCAGCGTCTCCGAAGACCCCTTCTGCGTGACGGTAACAATCGGTGGCAAAACGGGATCGGTCAGCGTCAAATTCGACGACGACATGAACGTCCTCGATATCGACCGGCCCACAGCAAAGACGGCGGACTGACCGATTCAATGTATTGCGGGTCGAGCATCTGGCTGAGACGACGCGGAGGCGATCTGACTCCGTGAACGACGGCCCAGTGAAAGGAATTTCACTAAGATGTCTGAGTGAAATGTAATTCTCCGTATCTATAAGTGCCAGCCTTCCCTGTAACGGCATGTATGTCAGACAAAGACCTGATCGACTTCGGTATCTGGCGCGAGATGGACGCAGACATCACCGACGAGGAGAACAAACGGGAGGCGCTCAAGGCCTCACAGGGAGCTATCGCGGAACTCGAGAAGGAAGGCATTGAGGTCGAGTGGGTGAGCACCGACGTGCTTGAGGACCCCAAGAGCGATACCGAGTGTGCGTACTGTCATTACCGGGCACCCAGCGAGGAGGCAATCAAGGAACACTCCGAGCGTGCGGGGCTGCCGGTGACGAAATTGACCCGCATGGACGACCAACTGGACAAGGAGGCAGCCGAGTGACCCATGTCGGAGCTCAAGACAGTCTCACTGGACGAACTCGAACTTGTGGAGATGACACAGGAAACCACCGAGATGGAGGTGGGCGTCAACTTCCCGTTCTCGCCGGAGTTTCCGGCGACGACCGGGAAGGAACTCGAAGGGGGACACAACGTCGTCTACTTCGAGATCGAACCCGACAAGCGGCTGGGGACACATACCGACAGCCCGGAGGAGGTCATCGTCTGTCTTCAGGGCGAGGACGTCGAAGCGTGGGTCGGCGACGCGGACGGCCACATCGGGGCTGGCGACATCGCCGTAGTCCCGCCGATGGCACCCCACGGCTTCCACAACCACGGAGAGGAGACCGCCAGGTTCCTCGGATTCTTCTCCGACGGGACCAACGTCTCCGAGTTCGAGGAGGAGCTCCAGCCAGTTGGCGAGACAGTCGTCAAAGCGTAACCACGGTCGTGCTCTCGAACGAATCTTCAACGACGCACCGATGACCGACACCAATCCAGCCGAGCGGTCGGAACCGACCGATTCAGACGGGTCGGGCACAGAGCTGTCCGCGCTGCTGACGGCATTACGGGAAACGGAGCAGCGTAATGGCGGCGATACTGGAGCCAGACCAACAGGGGAGCGAAACCGACTGCTCCGGGCCGTTGCGGAGACCATCGTGACCGAACCGTCAGCCGCGGCCGACAGCGAACCGTTCGACGCATTTGTCGGTGCGCTGACTCGGGATCTCGGTACGAAGACGCAAAAGGTCGTGGCAAGAGCGCTCTTTGCCGCCGCCGCCAACCGGTCCGACACAATTGCGAGAGAGATAGACACAGTGCTCCCGCTTCTCGACACCGACGACCCTGTCGTTGCGGCGTGGAGCGCTGGTGCTCTCGGACGGGTCGCAGAGACACACGCGGACGCGGTGGCTCCCGCTGCGATGGACCTCGCCGCGTTGGTCGAACACGATAGCCAGACAGTCCAGCACAACGCCGTCGAGGCGCTAGCGGCGCTAGTGCAGGAACTCCCGGAGGCGGTCGCGCCGGCAACTGACGCGCTCCGGCCTCTGTTGAATACCAACGATGTCGCAATCCAGCACAACACAACTGGTATCTTCGGCATACTCGCGGCGACGCATCCGGACGCGGTCACGCCGGCCGCCGGGATAATCGCGGATCTCAGGGGTCACGAGGAAGAGGCCGTACGGAAAGTCGCAGCCGGGACGCTCGCGAGACTCGCACAGGAACGACCGGATGTCGTCGAGAGTGTGACCGGCTGATAGTGGGTACTGGAAAATGTGAAAGCCTCGATAGCACAGACCATCGATACCCTTTGAGGGTTAGACTCGCTTGTCAACAGCCGCCGGGATCGACGGAAAATAACTGCGCCGAACCGATCGCCCTACGAGGCGGTGAACATGGCGATGATCGGGCACGATCTGTCCCGGTCCTGTCGATGTCGCATGTCTCCGGCGGAGCAGCCTGGTACTGAACTGTAGGTTCGACAGAATGTGGTGATTATACCGACGGTGGTAGCGGTATGACCTTCAGAATACACTGAATGTGTAAGGGGCTGCAATCATATCGGGACCTGCACAAATGACCAAAATATAGTACACATTTCTGAACGTCTATCGGAGGTGTTACATACGCGGCATTCATTTGTTTATTCGCAATGGTAAACGGTACGGTGGATTTCTTCCACGACACAGGCGGTTACGGTTTCATCGAGACTGACGACAAGGACGAGGACGTTTTCTTTCACATGGAGGACGTTGGCGGTCCGGACCTCGAAGAAGGCACAGAGATCGAATTCGATATCGAGTCGGCCCCGAAAGGCCCGCGCGCGACGAACGTCGTACGTAACTAACCCCGGACTGCCCTCCCGAGAGGGAATCCGGTTTTGCGATACTCACAGACCTCCCCGAGAGCCTGTGGTCACGCTCTGACTTCGCCAACAGTACACTACGGTTCGCGACCCATCGTCAGGTCGCCAAGCGACGTGTGACACTCGGCACAGCGGTACAGTTTTACCAGCCCATCGGCTCTCGCTTCGACTTTGTCACTGCCACACTCACACGCATTGACAATCGACGGCACAGAGGTTCGGGTCCACTCCATCCTTGTGCTACCTACGCCTTGCCTTCCGGACTGAGTTGGGATATATTTTTCCACACAGTACGTGTCAGATCTGTAGAAGAAATCGTGCCGGCGTCGGAAGGTACCCGGCTGTCTCTCTGCCTTGTTCCGCTCTCCCACGCGGCGGTATCACTCGATGTGGCCTTCGGCACGGAGCTGGTCGGCATCCTGCCCCGTGTAGCGCCACTCGATGTCGGCTTTCTCATCTTGCCAGTCCCACGGGTCGACGAGGACGACATCGCCCTCTTCGATCCAGACGCGGTATTTCATCCGTCCGGGGATCCGTCCCATCCGGTTTTCGCCGTCCTCGCATTGCACCTGCACGTGGTTGCCGCCGTTGTGTTCTGTCACAACGGCGAACTGTTCGTCGTCCGATGGCATCCGGAGATTCCGGCGCCCTGATTCGTCGCTCATACGCTATATTCGTCCCCCGCGATCATAAGTCGTCCGAGATTCGCGGTACCGCGGCACATGCATGATCACAGCGCTCGAACAGCCTGGCTACCCGGGCGAGAGATTTCGCCACGACGAGCGGGGCCACGCTGATTTGCTCGGACTGATATGCTAAACAGAACAACCGTTCAGAGTGTCGAACAGAGCTGGGACTGTCAGGCACAGCTACGGCAACGCTGCGAGCAGGGACAACAATCGCGACCGATGACGCGGGCTTTATCTCCGGGAGAGTCGTACGATAGTTGATGGCGTATCTCGGGCGTGAGTGTGATTTCGCCTCGCTCGATCCTGACGAGCAGACGCTGTTTGATTCGATCCGCACCGCCGGCAGTCTCTCGAGGCTTGCAGACCGTCTCGACACGACGGATGAGCACGACGCGTATTTCAGGGCCAAGGAGACCTGGTTCGAACTCGCCGGCAGGCTGCTGGCAGACTGGGAACCGACAACCGAACTGCCGGGTGATCGTATCACCGTCGACGACCAGTCGTTTCACGTCCATGGGATCACCCACGCCGACACCGAGCCGGAGCGGGCGCTGTTGCGCCGCCAGGTGGGTCAACTTCTCGACAGCCAGGCAACGGTCTACTGTGAGCAGGGGATCCGCAGAATGTACTTCGACGATATGCCCGACGTGTACGAGACGGACGATTACACCTGGGCAGCGACCCGATGTCGCAAGCAGGGACTCGACTCACACGTGGAGGTCATCGGAGACCGAGACAGAGACACCGGGACTGCCAGCACGTTCGACGGGTTCGTCGAGGACGTCCGTACCGTCGCGGCGCGCTTTCGCCGGAACGCGTTTTCACTCATCGATTCGGGCCGGGAACTGTACGGGGATTCGTTTGCCTCGGCTCTGGGGGACGTGGCATCCAACTTTTTGATGAGTCACGAGGAGTTTGCCACCGGCGAGGATTTCGCGTCCTTCCGCAAATCCCGTCAGGCCGCGCAAGATCCAGCCCTGCTCGTTGATCTGCAGCGGTACTACAAGCGGGTGTTCCTGCCACAGCCACTCGAACGGGAGTGGTTGCGCCGCCACGACCCCGAACTCGAGATCTTCACACACGCCCGCAACCAGCGGATGGCCGACTTCGCGGTCTACGATAGCACCACCGACAGCACCCCGGTCCACCTGATCGTCGGCGCCGCCCACCAGCCAGGCGTCTGTTATTACCTCGATGCACACCGAACCGGCGACCGGACCACCGGGTCCTTCGAAGCCCTCGGTACCGACCGAGTCCAAAACGACACGTGATCTGATAGTGATTAGTGCGGTTGTTTTGTGCTCCCATCCCGGAGATTGACATCTCACAGCGTGTCCCCGATATCTTCTTCGAGCACGGCGGTAAAGACTCGCATTAATCACTATGAGCCGGTTTGCGACCCTCTGGAGACTGTCTTGGCTGGGTCTCTGTGCTCAGTCCAGTGTTGCCTCTAGCTGGGAGATAAGAGATGAGTTCCCGACGAACACCGGTGACCGCTCGTGGAGTTGTGCCGGGGTTTTTTCCAGGAGCGACTGTTGGCCGTCACTCGAC
>JAQCMX010000068.1 GCA_028274885.1 Haloarculaceae archaeon | reverse complement strand
TTGAACGTTCCCTCTCCTCCGCTGGTGCTCCCGAGGCGGTCGGACAGGAGGTTGAACGTCCCGTCGGGCCCGACCAACTGTGTGGTGGTCGCGTTCAGGTCGATGTCGTTGGCACCCGAGGCCTTCGTCACCATGATCTCAATTTGTTCAATCTCGTCCCCTGCATCGCTGACGTTGCCGGTCACGCTGATAACCTGGAGTCGGTCCGAGACCTGTGCGGTACTTTCTTGCCCGGTCTCTTCGCTCTGGCTCTGGAGGAAGCCGGCAGTGTTGATCAGGACACCCGCCGCAATCGCAGCGACGAGCACCATCGCGATGAACACGATGAGTGTCCCGATTCCGACCTGCCCGCGCTCCTCTTCTGTGAACTGTTTTGCTTTCATTGTCTTAGAGGGTCACCGAGCTCTCGCCATCAAGTGTGTCAGGCACCGAGAGACGGATTTCGGTTTGCCCACCGGCCTGGGTGTTGAGGGTGAGCAACGCTGTCTCTCCTTCTTGCAATGCTGCCTGGCCTATCGTACTACCACCAACATCAGCGGCATCACCACTTAGTCCAATCTCGATGATGAACCGATCCTCGGCGTCGGCGAGGACCGGGCTCGAATCGTCGACGTCACGGAATGCGGTGATGTTGAAGTAATCACCGGTCAAGTCAACATTTCCGGAGACGAGATTGAACGTCCCGTCGGGTCCGACCAGTTGTGCGGTGGTCGCGTTCAGGTCGATGTCGTTGGCGCCTGCAGCCTTCGTCACCATGACCTCGATTTTGTTAATCTCGTTCGCTCCGTCGGTGACGTTGCCGGTGACGCTGACGGTTTCGAGTCGGTCCGAGACCTGTGCGGTACTTTCTTCGCCTGTCTGTTCGCTCTGGCTCTGGAGGAAGCCGGCAGTGTTGATCAGGACACCCGCCGCGATTGCAGCGACGAGAACCATCGCGATGAACACGATGAGTGTCCCGATCCCCACCTGCCCGCGCTCCTCTTTTTCGATTGTTCGTGCTTTCATTTGTCTCTCGTCTGGGCTCAACTCCAGACTTGTTTCGATCCTAACCGGAGTGTACACATAAGAGTGACCCCGCTATTATCGAAACTGAAAACGGATATGGCGGGTGTTTCTAACAATTTAGATTGTGAAAACGGGGATTTAAAATTGATACTCGCTGTTTCAGGGCCTCTAAACCGGGAATAGAGTTCAACCGTTGAGTCGTTTCGGATTTCGACAGATTGACCCATAGCCGAGGCGACTGGAAATGGGACCGGGCCTAACTTACTCGTACGTGATCAGACTGTAAATTACAAACAGGAATCCAAAGGTCATCAGTCCACTCTTGACGAGCAACAGTGATCGTGTACCTTCGAAGTCGTTGATGAATGCACTGATCATCGTCGCTGCTGCGCCGGCGACGGCCAACGAGAATCCGATTGAGAGATGGAGCATCGCCGTGCGCGACGTCTGGATGTACGCACGGATGCCCATACCGACCATGGTTAGCCCGGCGATTACAAACACCATCGTCGTAACCGCGTACAGGAGTTCGACTACTATCGTCACCACCAGAGAATATACTACCATCGTTGATAAATCCATCCGTGTAAATATCTCCGGCGATACTGCGTATCGGCTGCGTATCACCACTGAGATCATCGTAGGTGCACAGCACAATACGACAAGTGTCCGCGGTGTATCAAGCGCGTACGCGGGAAATAGATCCAGTTCCTCGGTCGAACCCTGTTTTTCAGTTTCCCGTGGGTCACCCTTCCGAGAGGGTTCGCCAGGCCTCGTCAAGGGTGTTCGTGACCTCGGATCGTTCCTGCATATCGACCGACAGCGAGTCGTCGAAATCGACGCGAACGGTTTCGACGTTTCGCCGGTACACCTTGATCCGGCGGCGGTCGTCCGAGAGGATGTTGTCGTGGAGTTCGAGTAGATCGTGTTCAGTGAGTTCGTCGATTCGCCGATAGCAGGTCGCAATCGGGATTTCCAGCTCGTCGCTCAACTCCTGTGCGGACCGAGGCTCGTCGGTTGCATCGAGGATTTCTGCGCTGTATTTGTTTCCCAACGTCTGGAGCAAATCGACTGTTGGCATCCGTTATCAAATTGTAAATTGCGAGAAATATAAAACCACCGTCTGCTTTTCTGTTCACCGAGTCGTCGGTATATTTCGTTCAAAATGTCGTTCAACCGTCGAGTAAGGTCTTCAAACCGCTATTTTAAACAAATGAAATCGGTTCAGAGGGGGGAATCGTCTCCGCTCATCATTGAGAACGCGCTGGCGTTGGGGTGGACGGTAAGACCCCCCTCTAGGATCTCCATCGGAAAGATGTCTGTGTCGATGTTTTGCTTGCGCATCTTGGCTACCCAGACGTACCGGTTCACACCGGAGTCAGTTGGGGTCTGTAACAGGTATATATTTCCATCAGTCAGGAAGTTTTCGAGCCCGATATCGGTTTCCGGAAACACTGTTCCCTGTTCGTTGGTCATCAGTGTCGTCAGATTGTTCTCGGAAAGGATATCTGTGAACTTCAGCAGGTACGTGCGCTGCTCGCGTTCGTTATCAAAAAACAGTTGAAACATCGTCAGGGAATCGAGGACAAGCCGTTCGTACCGTTTGTCGTCTAGGTCATCGAGCAACAGTTCGAGTGAGGAGCTGAAGTCGTTCTCCCGGAGCAACACCTGCTTGTCGTAGATTCGAATATCCCCCTCTTCGACGTGGTGGTGCCAGTCATCGAACCCGATCGATTCCGCTGCCTGCCGGATATCCTCGGTGTTTTCCTCGAAACTCAGGTATATTCCCTTCTCCCCGAACCGCTTGACACCGTTGTAGATATATTGGAGTCCGAGAATACTCTTTCCAGCACCCGGATTCCCACTCACGAGCGTCGTTGAGTTACGAACGATGCCCCCATTTAGAATATCGTCCAGCCCATCGACGCCAGTTTTAGTTAGTTCGACCATAGCTCTGTGATCAAGTCAACGACTGGATTACAATTGATCGCCCTAATAAAAAAGTCTTGTTCACCGTCGGTATCCGCCGGAGGGCACTAGGAGTGGATCGACTCGGGATTGACCCAGATAACGAAATTTTCCTTTTCCTGTTTGATGACACCTTCGATCGCATCCTCGTCTTCTGCGGGCGACTCGTCAACATCGTCCAGGTCTATCTGGACGACCTGGTTCACCTCGTCGACGAGCCAGCCGGCTGCTCCCTGATCCTCGACGATTTCGGGGTCGAAAACGATGATCCGCTGGGTGTCCGCGTCCTCCTCTCTGAGCTCGAAGACCGCCTTCGGGTCAACGATCGATGTCGTCCGTCCTCGCAGGTCCATCACCCCTTCGACGTGTGCCGGTGAGTTCGGGACCGTTGTTAGCTCCCCAACGTCGACGATTTCGGTCACGTAGTCGATACTTACACAGTACTGCTCCTCGCCGAGTTTGAATTCGAGTACCTGTCCGTTTGTGGTTGTCATTTTTGTCCCTCGATGAGGCGGCACGGACCTGTCAGAACTCCAAGCCGGTACCGTCTTTCCACTTTTCTATGTCAAAAACGCCTGGGCACCGACTTAAATCTACCTACAAGGCTATCACATTTGATTATGTGGGCGGAGTATTTATTTGACCGACAGACAGCAGTGTTTAATGAGCATGCAGTCGAACTGGAACCGGTGGGCAAATGTGACGATCCTCCTTCAGGTCCGCAGATAATGGTCCGGGTTATCGTCGCCGACGACTCACACTTCATGCGAAGTGTCATCTCTGATATCCTCGAGGAGGGTGGTATCAACGTGGTTGCGCAGGCCCGGAACGGGCAGGAGGCTGTCGAGCTCGTTACCAGGCACGACCCCGACGTGGTGACCATGGACGTGGAGATGCCGACGATGGACGGCATCGAAGCCGTCGAGCAGATTATGGACGTCCACCCGACACCGGTGCTCATGCTGTCTGCACATACAGATGAGAACGCAGACGTGACCTTCGAAGCACTCGACAACGGGGCGGTGGACTTCTTTACCAAACCCGGCGGGGAGGTTTCAATGGAGATGTCGCGATTAAAAGACCAGTTGGTCGAGATGGTTGCCTCTGTCGCAGAGGTGGACACCACGGGGGGAACGGACAAAGGCGCTGCCCGGACAGTCGAGTCGGCGACCCGGACCTACGTGGACAACCCGACCCTGCTGATCGGGTCCTCGACGGGCGGACCGAAGATGGTCGAACAGGTGCTGTCGGAACTCCCGATCGAGGCCGACTTCCGAGTACTTGTCGTCCAGCACATGCCCGACGGGTTTACCGGTCGGTTTGCCTCGAGAATCGACTCGCAAAGCGACTACGACGTTCGTGAAGCAACCGACGGCGTCCGAATCGGTGGCGGGGAGGCACTGGTCGCACCCGGCGGCCAGCATCTGCTCGTCTCGAACTACGTACACGGGGCCGTTCGCGTCTCTCTCAGCGACGATCCGCCGGTGAACAGCGTCCGACCGGCAGTCGACATGACGATGTCCAGTGCCGCGGAGGTGATCGACGACCTGCTCGTCGGCGTTATCCTCACCGGAATGGGCGAAGACGGGGCGGCCGGAATAAAATCGATCAAGGCTGTTGACGGTCGAACTATCGCACAGGACGAGGAAACCTCCGCCGTCTTCGGGATGCCAAAACGGGCCATCGAGACGGGCTACGTCGACGAGGTGTTGCCGATCGACGGGATCACCGAAGGTGTTCTCGACCTCACGCTCGCCGACGGGGCACGGAACTCCACGACCGGGCGGTAACTGCACACAGACCAGGAATCACATGGACAACAAACGCGAAATCGGGACCCAGTAATCATGCACTCACGACAACGGAACATTCAAGCGGTGATCTAACAATGGACGATCAATACCTCGATGCGTTCATCAGAGAAAGCGAAGAGGAGATAACGAAGCTGAACAACTCGCTGTTAGATCTGGAGTCCGATCCTGGCGACAGGGAGGCGATGGATCAGATATTCCGGACGGCCCACACCCTCAAGGGCAACTTCGGGGCGATGGGCTTCGACGAGGCGTCCAGCCTTGCACACGCCATGGAGGACCTCCTCGATGAGATTCGCGAGGGCGAGATCCAGGTTTCGCCGGAGGTAATGGATCTGATCTTCGCCGGCGTCGACCAGATCGAAACCATCGTCCGGGAAATCGAATCGGACGGTGAACCGTCCGCGGAGACAGGAACACTCGTCGACCGGCTCCGGGCGGTTCTCGAACAGGGGGGCGGCGCGGCCGGGGCTGGCAGTGAGGCCGCTGTCGAGGAGGCAACCGACCGTACCGAAGAGAGTGGTGTCGATTTCGACGCCGTCGACATCGACGAGGACGCTGTCGAGGACGATGTCGCACACGTGGAAGTTGATCTCGGTCAGACGAACATGGCTGGTGTCGACGCGATGTTCGCAATGGAGAGTGTCGGGGAGATCTTTGAGGTTCTGGATACGGTCCCCGACAGAGCGGATATCGAGGATGGTGCATACGAGGGGACGTTCGACCTGTTTGTCGAAACAGATCAGATCGGCCGGGTCGACGCGGAACTCGAGACGGTCGGCAGGATCGAGGCGGCCACCGTATCGGAAGTCACCGACGAGGTCCTCTCGGGCGATGGGAAGGCGCCGACAGCGGCAACAGACCCTGGAGATGACCACTCTGTCGACGAGATCAAATCCGTCAGGGTCGACGTGGCACAGCTAGACGACCTCCACGGGCTGGTCGAGCAACTCGTGACGAGTCGTATCAAGCTTCGGCGAGCCGTCGAGCAGGAGAATCTCGACTCCGCCGAGGAGACGCTCAGCGAACTGGACAAGATCACGGGCAACCTCCAGAACACGG
This sequence comes from Haloarculaceae archaeon, assembly GCA_028274885.1. Taxonomy (GTDB): domain Archaea; phylum Halobacteriota; class Halobacteria; order Halobacteriales; family Haloarculaceae; genus Halovenus. The sequence continues at coordinate 6,080 of JAQCMX010000068.1, read as the reverse complement.
TGATGGATATGCGATTGATCCCACTCAAAAAGATCGTGGGTAAGTTCCCACGGATGGTCCGGGACCTCTCGCGTGAACTCGGAAAGGAGGTCACCTTCGAGATCGAAGGGGAGGATATCGAACTCGATCGAACGATCCTCACCGAGATTTCGGACCCGTTGATGCACATCATCCGCAACTCCCTCGATCACGGCATCGAAACCCCCGAAGAGCGCGAACAGGTCGGCAAACCCCGCGAGGGACAGGTCACACTGCGGGCTTCCCGGGAGCGTGATCACGTCATCATCAAGGTCGAGGACGATGGTGCGGGCCTCGATGTGGAGGAACTCAAACAGCAGGCCATCAAGACAGGTGTCCGCTCGCCCGAGGAACTCGAGACGATGGACGATTCCGCCATCTACGATCTGATCTTCCATCCTGGTTTCTCCACGGCAGAGGAGGTGACAGACACCAGTGGCCGCGGCGTCGGGATGGATGTCGTCCACGACACGGTGACACAACTCGATGGCTCGGTCAACGTCGAGAGCACGCCAAGGGAGGGAACGACCGTCTCCTTGCGGTTGCCGGTGACGATGGCAATCGTAAAGGTCCTTTTCGTACAGGTCGGTGACGAAGAGTACGGGATCCCGATCAAGAACGTCGACGAGATCACCCGCACCGACGAAATAAAACAGGTCAACGGACAGGAGGTTATCAAACACAACGACGAGATCTACCCGATCGTGGATCTGGGCGAGACGTTCGATGTCCCGGGTCGGGCAACAGCAGACGGCGGGAGCGTCGAGACCGGTGGGATGCTCGTCCGGATCCGCGGGTCGGAACGGCAGATTGCCCTCCGCTGTGACCAGGTTAACTCACAGGAGGAGGTCGTCGTCAAACCGCTCGAAGGCATTCTCAGCGGCACGCCCGGGCTCTCCGGGACGGCAGTGCTCGGTGACGGCAATATCGTCCATATCCTCGACGTGGTTACCCTATGAGCCACGACGGCCGGGGCTTCCAGAACCTGCTCGAATACATCGAGGCGGAACTCGACTTCGAGTCGGAGTTTTACAACGACTCCTACCTCGACAGACGGATAACGGCTCGCATGCGCCGGACCGATGCCGACGACTACCGTACGTACAAGCGCATTCTCGAGCGTGACGATGGCGAACAGGAAGACCTGCTCGACTCGCTTTCGATCAACGTCACCGGTTTCTTCCGGAACCCCGAGGCGTGGGAGCAACTCCGGTTGGTCTTGCGCGAGTTGACCGACAAACACCGTCGCGTCCGGATCTGGAGTGCGCCGTGTGCTGATGGCCGGGAACCCTACTCTGTTGCAATGCTTGCCCAGGATGATAGTGAAATAACAGACCGGCGCGTCGAGATCACGGGCACGGACATCAATCCGGATATCCTCGACGTGGCCCGTGACGGTGTCTACGAAACCTCCCAGACGACCGATATCGAGGAGGAACTGGAACCACTGGACAGCTACGAGCGATATATCGATCGCGACGGCGACCGGTTCTCAGTGCGTGACGAGGTCAAAAACCTGGTGACGTTCGAGCGCCACGATCTCATCCGTGGCGACCCCAAGCGCGACCTGGACCTCGTCCTCTGTCGGAATCTCCTAATCTACATCGATCCCTCGTTCAAGGTTCCGATCTTCGAGACGATACGCAAATCGTTGCGCAACGGGGGCTATCTCATGATCGGCATGACCGAAACACTCCCAAACGAATGCCGGGACGCGTTCAAACCGGTGTACAAACAGCAGCGCATCTATCGGCGCAGCTGACAGCCTGTACTGGTTCTACCGTCGCTTTAGTCGTCATCGAACACACGATCGGCGACCGCCTCGATGTTTTTTTCGCCGAGTGCGGAACGGACGAGCAGTCGACCGCCGATGACCGCAGGACTCAGCACCGTGTCGGCGCCGGCGCGTCGGAGTTTGTCCACGTTGTCCCGAACCGTTGCTGCAGCGACGATGCGGATCTCCGGGTTCAACTCCCGGGCGGTGAGGATCGCAAGCGCATCCTCGGCGTCGTTGTTCGTCGCCACGATGACCGCCCTTGCGTGCTCGATTCCAGCAGTGTGAAGCGGTTCCTCGTCGCTCGGATTGCCGACCGCGACGTCGTATCCCCGATCCCGGAGATCGCGAACCCGGTCGCGGTCTTCTGCCACGATCACGAACCTGCAGTCGCCTTGCAGTTCTTCGAGAAGCGGTTCCGTCAGTTCGCCGAATCCGAGGACAACGACGTGGTCCTCGAGAAGTTCGTACTCTGTTTCTGTCATGGTTCCGAGTGCTCGTGAAAAACGGGCTTCGATTGCAGGCCCCAGCACCGATCCCAGCGCGACCGCGAAACTTGCGGTACCGAGGATCACAACTGAGATCCCAAACAGGCGGGCCTGCTGGCTTACGGGTGTGATGTCACCGTACCCGACGGTGCTTGCGGTGACGATTGTGTAGTAGAAGGCGTCTGCAACTGTTTCGATCTCGCCGTCGGCAAACTCCTCGCGCAACACGAACGCCCCCACAGTGCCGTAGACAAGTGTCCCAGTCAGCGCGAGAATCGCCGCGATCTGTGCCGTCGAGAGCGAGACGAGCCTGTCGAACCGCTCCCGACTGCTCAGAAGCGCCGGCAACGTGAGTGCCGACAGGAAAACGAGCGGGAGCGAGTAAACACTGGATTGCATGAGACCCTGAGCTGCGGTTATCGGGAGGAGAGCGACCGTCGCATACCAGCCCGCCCGGAGGCCGCGCCGGAGCGCCCACGTGCTCACCAGCATCAGGAACCCGGTGAGAGCCCCGGTGAAGCCGGCGGCGGTCTGTAGCGTCTCCGGGATATAGGCGCCGAACGGTTCGACGGACACACCGACCGTGATGTTGGCAATCCCGGTTGCCAGCGAGAGAACGGCTACCAGGCTGGCGGCGATGACCGCGCCACGACTGCTAAGTACCTGCAACCGTCTATCCCGGTCGGCAGCCATGCTGGTGTCTCGCCCCCGGACGGCTAAAGCTCTCCGCTTGCCCTCCGTTCGGCGCGTCTGACCCCCGTCAGACAGGCGGAGAAACGTCTTTTAGTCGCCGTGTACTGTGTATATGTATGCCATCGTTTCCGGCGGAGATACTCCTCGGTATTTATCTGGGGCTTCTCGTCGGGATTGTCCCTGCATTCGTCTCGTGGGGGCTGGGTTTCGGATTCAAATACGTCACTGGGGTGGCACTTCCGGGGGTTGCTGTCACAGTTCTCGCAATCGCGCTAGCGGGGGTAAATGGCGGCTTGCTCGCGCTTACGGACGAATCGATCACGCAAAATCCAACCCCCCCGCGTTTGCTCACTGCGGTTGTCGTCGTCGGGCTGGTCTCGATGTACGCACACAGCAAAGGCGATCAGGTGGCGGCCGAGTTCCCCCAGCGGCTCGCACTGTCCTCGTTGCGCAGCGAGCGCATCTCGCGGAAAGGGGCAAAAATTGTAGGTGACGGTGAGGAGGTCAAGATCAGTGTCGTCGGCGAGGTGGCTGACATGGAAGGCTACCCACCCCTCTCGGCGGAACTCCGGGCGGAGTTGCGCAACGCCGAACTCACATTTCCGGTGGATCTCCGACTGGAGGAACTCGAATCACGGATGGCCGACCGATTACAGACCGAGTACGATCTGGGAGATGTGTCCGTGACCATCGACGAACGTGGACGGGCAACAGTGGTGGCCGCACCGCCGTTTTCTGGCCTCTCGAAACGGGTGGAGTCGGGTCGACACGCCGTCTCTGTCAGCGGACTCGTCCCAACCGGACTCGCACGTGGCGATGAGGTCACTGTCATCACGCCGGACGTGCAGGTTCGGGGCACGGTCATCAGTGCACGGACCGGCAAGGGCGGGGGTGAGAACCCGAGCATCGAACCTCGCTCCCTGGAGGAGCCTGCGGACGACGGGGACCCCGAAACGCCAGTCCGGGCACCGACGACCGACGGCGGGCCAGGACGGCTCACGATCGCCGTTACCCGAACCGACGTCCAGCCGCTTTTGCGTGCCAGTGACGTGAAAATCGTTGTCGAACCCCGCGGTACCCGACGTGAGTTTGAGGTTGTCTCGATGCTCAGGCGCGCGGATCGTCACTTCCGGCGACTTGCAGTCCGGTCAAGTAGCGCGCTCCAGGGGCTGACACTCGGACCCGCACAGCTCCGACGGCAACATAACGTGACGGTCCTTGCGGTCCGGAAACAGGAGGGGTGGCGGATCGCACCCGCCGGGCAGACAGTCCTCGAAGCCGGTGACGAACTGTTCGTGGCCGCAAAGCGAGACCATCTTGAGGAATTTACGAGGTCGATGGTATGATCCCGCCACGAGCGCACGCGACCGGAGACAAGGTCGGGTCGGGGGTGCCGATTGATACGGCTACCCGACGGGGGCACTGGGGTGATCCCTAATGTTTGTGTCGATTGTCGCCCAGTCACGACTCGAACAGGCGACCGGGATCCTGGCGCAGTTCGTCGGACTGGCGGTTCTCGCAGCGACCCTCGCCGGTGTCGCGGCGATCGTCTACCGCTGGTACACGAGAGAGCTGATCCCGGCCGCGTTGGGACTGCTGGTCGGTCTCAGCGGCGTTGCGATCTATCTCAACACCGCTGCTGTTCTCGACGAGATCGTCGCCGGCAGTGTGGAACTGACAGAGGCGGAGATTGCACTTTTGAATATCCTCGGCTTTTTGCTTGGAATCGGTGGCGCAGTGGCGGGCCGGATCGCCGGCGACCGATTCGGAACCAACGTGTTGCTGGACACGCCGACGCGGGCAATCGAAGAGGATGTTTCGCAGATCGTAAAAACCGTCGGCCGTGTCATCACCGTTGAACTGCCCGACGAACTCGACGACGCGGTCGGGTACGACCCAATCGCACCCAGCACCCGCAAACAGCTTGCAGGGACGAAGTTTGTCTTTCCGCGGAAACTGACCGTCGAAGAGCTCCACGACCGGCTCGTCTCGCGGCTCAAAACTGACTACGCGGTGGGGCACGTCGACCTCGAACTTGCAGCCGACGGTTCGATCGAGCACCTCGCACTCGGGAGTCGGGCTGCGGGCATCGGACCGACCTTGCCGCCGGAGACAAACGCAGTCGCGCTCCGTGCCGACCCCGCATTCGCCGCCAGTTCCGGTGATCTCGTCCAGGTCTGGGAGACAGAACCGATGGAGCGGGTCCTGACCGGTGAACTCCGTGGTGTCTCCGAGGACACGGTCACACTGGCGATCAACTCGGCCGATACGCCGAAGATCGATCCCACACGAACCTACCGGCTGGTCACCCTGCCGGTCGAGGACCGACCGGGGCGGGAGTTCGCCTCCCTGCTCCGGGCTGCCCAGCAGACCGCCAGTGCCGTGACAGTCGAGGCTGGAAGCCCGCTACACGGCATGCCGGTTGGCGCACTCTCCCCGCTGATCGTCGCGGTGACGCCCGACGGGGAGTCCCCACAGGTCCTCCCCGACCCGGACCACGTTCTCGAGCCGGGTGATCTCGTTTCGGCTATCACGACAAGCGACGCGTTTCGCCGTCTCGAAACAGCGACGGAGCCGGTGGACCCGGACCTCGTCAGTGGTGTCCCCGAGCCCTCACAGGAGCTCTCTGTGAGTCGTTCGGTCTCGAAACCGGAGACTGCAGGCGTAGGCGGGACGGACGCGGCCACTCCGGAACCGGGGGAGAGGGCCACACCCAGACCGGACAGCAGTGAGACACCGACTGGCGCGGATGCCCCCGCTGTGTCACGAGCGCCCGATAGTGACGCCCAACCGAGTGACGATGGTGTCACCTCCGCGAAGGCCGACGAGTCGGTGTTCCAGGAGCTCAAAGAGGAGTTCGACTCCGGCGAGGCAGGGTGGGATGGGCCGAGAAACGAACCTTCGGATTCCGAACCCGACGAACAGGACAGCGACGGTGAACCACCGGTGGATCCCGACGAGACGAGTGTGAAAGGCGAGAGGGGAGACTCGTCGGGGGAACGGAAAGACACGGAGCGTACAGCATCCGGGAAGGGTACCGACCCCGGCGGCGCAGCCGACTCCGCTTCGTCGTTCCAGGAATTAAAAGAGGAGTTCGAATCCGGGGA
>JAQCMX010000058.1 GCA_028274885.1 Haloarculaceae archaeon | reverse complement strand
GTCGCTGCCTCCGTCGGGTTCGTGTTCCCCTCGGCCCGCCCGCCAGGGTCGACGAACGTGACGGGATCGTGGAGGCGTTTGGGGAGATCTGACAGCGAGACACCCGACAGGTCGTCGATTCGCTGGCTCGCAACCGCGGCTGTTGCCGGACGCAACGCGCTGTCGTAGAACGCCCGAGAGGGAAACGCCTGAATGCGCTGGGCCATCCGGTACTGGCTGTCAAGCATGACGCTGGCCTCGGGATTGGTCTCGATGAGTCGCTCGAAAAGCGACGTCTGCAGGTCATTTTCGGCCTGGACGACCGGCGGGAGTTGCTGGTGGTCGCCGACCAGGACGAACCGGTCGGCCAGCGCGACCGCGGCGAGCGTACCCGGTTCGGTCAACTGCCCGGCCTCGTCGACGATCGCCACGTCGAACTCCTGTGTTCGCAGCGCCCGGGAGCCACAGGTGGCTGTCGTCGCGGCGACGACCGGCGCGTCCTGCAGTCGACCGGCGACGACGGCTGGATCCCCCGACCGCTCGAGGCGGTACTCCTGCATGTCCGGGCGGACACCGCTTTCGGTCCCCATTCGAACCATCTCCGTCAGCCCCTGTTTTTCCAGGGCTTCGAGCGCGTTGTCAACAGCACGGTTGGTAAACGCGGAGACGAGCACCCGATTTCCCCGCGAGACCAGCTCACAGACCAGCCGGGAGAGGGTGTAGGTCTTGCCAGTCCCTGGTGGGCCGTGAACGAGTGCAAAATCCCGGGCAGCGAGCCCCGTCCGTACCGCCTCGTCCTGTGCCTGGTCGTTGTCTACGAAGGTCCCGTCGACAGTCGAGAACTCGGGGTCACGGCGGCCAAAAAGCGGATTCTTCCACTCCCGGGAGCGTTGCAACAGTGCATCGTGTAGTGCGGTCAGGAGCCGATCCGTCGTCAGTTCGGAGGGGTACACGTCGAGCCGGCGCAACTCGACGGGTTCGTCGGCTGTGACGACGACCTCGCCGCTGTCGTGGCCCGCGAGACGCTCGACGCGTGCCAGTTCACTTCGCCCGCCGACCGGATCGCCATCGCTTGCGAGCACGCGGTCGCCTGTCCGTATCTTGGAGACAGCCCCCGCCGTTTGTGCCCGCAGTTCCCAGCGGCCGTCTGCGAGGCGTTGACGTCCGGCCGGTTCGAGCCCGATCAGCGCACGGTCGTCGTTCGCCCGCTGTGTCGGTGTCTGCTTCCAGAGCTTGACGTACTCGTGGTGGATCTCGCGGCGCTCCTCCTCGATGGCTGTGTAGAACCGCTCGAAGAACTCGCGTTCCCCCTCTGGGACCGGTGTTCCGACCTGTCCGGCCTTGGACTCCTGGTCTAACCGCCCCGACACCGCCATGCAGGTATCCTGCTCGAAGCAGTACTCACACTTCGCGTTGGCCTCGTAGCCGGTGGGGACACTCACGTCGTGTTCCATCGCTGCGAGCTCGTTGCGGGCCCGGAGGACGTACTTCAACAGCCCGGCCCCGATCGAGAAGTCCTTGGCCGGCGAGAGGTCACCCGACTCCTCTGTCCGCTCGACGGCGGCGTTTTTTGTGTAGAGCAAGGTTCCGGTGTCCGGTGCGGCGTCGGTCGTCGCTCCGTTCCCGTGTTCGCCGAGAACGAGCGCATAACAGGCCGTCTGGACCTTGTCCTGGAACCGGGGCTCACTGTCGGTGTTTTTACCCGTTTTCAATTCGACCGGTGCCCCACGCCGGACCGCGTCTGCGCGTCCCTTGAGGCCGTATTGCTCGCTTATGAGCGTCTGCTCGGAGCGCCATTCGTCACGTTCGGTGAGCGTCCCCTGCTGGAGCCATGCCTCGATGGCGCCCGCGTGTTGCTGGACCGTCTCGCCAATCGCCTCGCTGTCGGCACCGAGAAGACCGAGATCGAGCCCCGCCTCCCGAACCCGGCGTCGAACCGCCGTCTCGATGTCGGTTCCCCGAAGCAGGTCCCCGAACACCTCGTGGACGATCGTCCCCGTGACGACGGGTTCGGCAAGTGGTGTCCCGCCAAGCTTGTTCAGGTAGTACATACGGGGACACTGGACCCAGGCACGAACGTCGGTCACGTCGACGAGAAACTCCGGTTCGACGACCACCATCGTCTCCGCCTGGGTCGTGTACTGCCGTTCGCCACGAAACTCCTCTTCTTTCGCGCCGTAGACGGCGAGTTCCATTCCGGGCTCTGCGTATGCTGCTGTCTCGGTCCACTTTCCCCACAGGGTCACAGTCGTCGCCGCCGCGCGGCCCCCGTCGGGTCGAACCGCTACCTCCAGCAGTTCCGACTCACCGTGCTGTGTATCGACTGTCCGAGGGTCGCCGACCTCGACCAGGACGCCGCGAAGGTTCACGGCGGTGGTCAGGGCGGGGGACAGAAAAACACTATCGATCCTGCAGAGCAAGGGGTCGCCCCGGTCGGACCCACCCACCGCGGACTGTGATCTCGTGACCACGGGTACGACCGCCCCCTTTTCCAACCGGTGAGTATAATCCGTCGGCGAACATAGACACGACGCATAATGCGGATTCGCGACTGGGAAGACATTCTGGCGGAGGTAGTTGAGAGCGACGCAGACCCAGCCGGGTGGCGTGCAGTCGGCGGTGACCGCGCCGGGGGGATCGGTGAGGACCTGTACATCGGCCACCCGGACGCGGGTGCCTATCAACTCAAGACCTACGCAAAAAACCCATACCAGGTCGAGGGCGTTGGCACCCAGATCGCCCGGCGTGTCGACGAGGACATCGAACCACTGTTCCCAACACGGACGGAGAAAACCGGACAGTTCGGGGTTCAGCAGGGCTTCGAGGACGAGGAAACGGCTCGTGAACGGGTCGAGGAACTCGAAACGGTCATCGAGACGCACGCGGAGGCGCCCACGACCCCCGACGCGCTGTTCGAGGACATCATGGACACCCTCGACAGCCCCGCCTACGGCCCCATGACCTTCGAGACGAACGACCGTCCAGATTCCCTCGAAAAGCTCACGGAGACCTTCGAGGAGGCAGAGGAACTGCTCGACGTCGAGTTCGAGGACCTCGTCGACGAAGACGTCGAGCGGGGTTTTTATTGACCCTGCGGGGCCCTGTCGTACGTACCCGGTTCGTGTTTGTGACAGCGTGTTTGATTGTGGACGGTATCAAACCCCGTTCCGGGAGATTCCGGTTTGGCGTTACAGCCGCTTGCTGACGTAGGGGCCATCCTGCCGGTAGCCGAGTTTCTCGCGGTAGTACTCCCGGACCCCGATCCCGCTAAGGACGGCGAGTTTCCCGAAGCCTGCCTCCGCGGCGAGGTCCTCGGCTTTCCGGAGTAGTCGTGTTCCGTACCCCCGGTGTTGGTGCTGGTCGCCGCCAGGTCTGGCGTCGTCGTTTGCTTCGCGGCCGACCCCGACCTGTGTCCCGTAGACGTGGAGTTCGCGGACGAGTGCTGCGTTGTCCAGTTCCCGCCGAACCGGATCGCTCGGGAACCGGAGTCGGCAGAACCCAACGAGCAAGTCCCGGTCGAAGTCCTCGAAGCTGATGAACCGTTCGGTCCCGCCACCGGACTCGTAGGCCAGTACGTCGAGTTCGATCGATTCCGGCGTCTGGTCGCTGTGTCCGACCTCGCGACACCGGATACACTCACACGTCCAGCCGTGTTCGGCCATGCGTTGCCGGGCCAGTTGGCGGAGGTTCGACTTCCAGACGCCGCCCTCGATGAAATCCGCAGGGATGTCTCGCTGGACCCGCTGGAGCCTGGTGTAGCGAGGGATCATCGACTTGATTTCGGCCACCAGTTCGGCTGCAGTGTCGTTGTCGAGTGGCTCGAAGTCGCCGGTGTGAAACTGGTCGTACACGGCGGTTCCCTCGACGACCAGCGTGGGATAGATCTTCAGATAGTCGGGCCGCCACTCCGGTCGCTCGAAGATCCGACGGAAGTCCTCGAGACACATCTCCTCTGACATCCCTGGCTGGCCCGGCATCATGTGGAACCCAACCTTGAATCCCGCGTCCCGGAGCCGACGGTTGGCGTCGATCGAATCCTGCGTCCCGTGCCCGCGGTGCATCTCGCGGTTGATGCGCTCGTAGGTCGTCTGTACCCCCACCTCGACCTTTGTCCCTCCGAGCGCGAGCATCCGGTCGATCTGTTCTGGACCACACCAGTCAGGCTTGGTTTCGAACGTCGTGGCGACGTTCCGGACCTCCCCCCTCTCGTTTGCCGCGATGACGTCCTCGAGGTACTGAAACTCGTACTCGCCGCGATTCTGGGCGAAACTCCGGTCCTGTGCGGGCTGGGGATTACACGCCGGGTCGAAATCGTTCATCGCCTCCAGAGCCCGCCGTACGAACCACTCCTGATAATCGTGTGAACGGGCGGTCATTGTCCCGCCCATGAGGATCAACTCGACCTTGTCGACCGGGTGGCCGATCTCCCGGAGCTGGTGAAGACGAAGCGTGACCTGCCCGTACGGGTCGTAGTCGTTCTGTTGGCCCCGGGCTGCGGCGGGCTCGTGGCCGGTGTAGCTCTGCGCGCTCGAAAACTCCGAGTCCGGGCCGCCCGGACAGTACAGACACTTCCCGTGGGGACAGCCCTCCGGCGAGGTCATGATTGCGACGGGCGAGACACCCGATGCTGTCCGGACTGGCTTGCGCTGGAGGACACCCTCCAGTTCCTCGCGCTTTTCCTGGGGTGCAAAGTCGAGGAGATCCGAGTGCCGTGGAACCTTCGAAGCCGCGTATTTACCACAGACATCCTTTTTTGCCGCTTCCAGATCGTCGCGTTCGATCTCTCCGGCGAGTATCCCCGCCACCAACTCCTCACAGACCTTCTCGAAGACATCACTCTCGGCACGGTCCGTACTCATCTGTTATCCTGTATTACCCGTCCTGGCCTGAATAAGGGTGTCGTTTGCCCCCATTCCAGCGGAAACGACTCTGCCAGGTCGGGACCAGCGATGGGGCTGATTCCGCGGCGAGTCCCGCCGGTTCGGTGCCACGCCGTCGGGACGGCACGACGCCGGGAACCGACATATCCAAGCGGTCGCCGCGACAAGTCTGAACATGATTCACAATCTCGCCGCCGGTGCAACCGGGCTTACCAGCAACGTCTTTCTCGTCGAGGGCGAACGGACAGTCCTGATTGACGTGGGTGACGGCTTTGACCTCGTGAGCAAAAGCCGGGAGCACGTGGACACGCTCGATGCGGTCGTTCTGACCCACACCCATCCCGACCACGTCGGGAATCTCGGCGCCGTCACCGACGCGTTCGACGTGGCGGTCTGGGGACACGATCCGACCCACTCCGGGGTCGACCATCCCATCGAGGACGGCACACAGATCCAGCTGGGCGATCACACCTACGAGGCCATGCACACCCCGGGACACAAAGACGACCACCTCTGTTTCTACGGACCGGGCACAGAGATCCTGTTTGCGGGCGATCTGGTGTTCGCCAACGGCGGGTTCGGCCGCACGGATCTCCAGGGGGGCGACCGACAGCAACTGATCGAGAGTATCGAACGCGTCCATTCGGCCATCGACGAGCATCTCGAGGCACTGCATACCGGGCACGGACCGAGCGTCACAACCGACCCGGCACAGGATGTCGAACTCGCGTTGCAGGCCGCAAGGTTAAATGTGTGAAATGAGAACCCAGTCTCACTCCCGTGACGACCGACGACATCGCGCAACGACTGGCGGAACTGGAACGGCAAGTAACAGCTCAACAGGAGACAATTGAGCGCCACCAGAGCCGCATCGAACAGCAAGCAGAGACGATCAAGCGCCACCAGAGCCGCATCGAACAGCAAGCAGAACTCCTGGAACACCAGGATTCGCCGGTCCCCTCCCAGGATCCCGGCGCCCAGGCAGCCGCGAATGGTCCCGAGAGGAACGGAGACCGGGCGTCGACCCTGGTTTCGCGGCGGTCGCTGCTCTCAGCGGCCGCGGCGGTCGGGGTGGGTAGTTTCGCCACCGGCGCCGCAAGTGCTACAGAGCCCCGCGGTGTCGTCGGCACCGACCAGCATCCCGTCCGGACGCTCTACCTCCAGACGCTCGCTGGCCCTCTGACAGACGGCACTGCGGTGACCACACTTTCGGGCGACGGTCTCACACTCGATGGGGGTGCCCTGGAGACGGATCTGACGACCGCCGGCGCAGGAACACCCGTCGGAACCCGCAGTGATGACGGGGCGACCCAACTTCGGGGCCTCGCCGAAGGGGACAACGTGACGATCACCGAGGACGCCGGCACGATCACCGTGGGCGCAAGCGACACCCGGACCGACGTGAGCGAGGACGGCACAACGGTGGCCAGCAGTGTCGAGGATATCAACTTCGACGGGCGGAGTGTCTCGGTCACCAGGAGTGGTGACGGTGTGGCGGTTGAAGTCGACGACGAAAACACCGATACCCAGACTGACGTGAGCGATTCTGGTTCGA
>JAQCMX010000052.1 GCA_028274885.1 Haloarculaceae archaeon | reverse complement strand
ACCGTCGAACACACTGAACAGGGCTTGACGCTCGCTGGGCAGGAATCCGAAACCATCATTTACACCTACGAGACGACCGGGGACGTTAGAACGGAGATCCCGATCACCGTTGCAAGCGAGGACGACGAGACCAGCGACACTGTCCCCATCGTCACACAGAGTGTGAGTTCGTGGCGCGAACTGGGAAACAAGGGTGGGATGGGCCCACTCGGCTGGGTCGTCCTGCTCGGGATGGTCATTCTCCTGATCCCGCTGCTTCCCTTTGTTATCCTGATCAAACTGATCGACATACTGACCGGGGACGGACAACCCGCCCGCTAACCGGTCCCTTCTCTCTACTATCGTGGCCCGCCAAGATTTTTATACCGAGCCCAGGCCATCACGGACCGATGTGTCGAAACTACCGTGGACACGGTGGTGAGGGTCATGGGTGAGCGCGCGCTCGCCGTCTGTCTCCCCGAGAAGTCGCTGTACTACTCGCAGTGGGGGGCAAGCACTGAGATCCTGTGGGGGGTACTCGCGGCCGACTCGCCATCCGGCCAGTTTCGTGCGCTGTTGCACGGGGAATGGAGGTTTCAGGGACAGTTGTCGGTCCCGCTCCCGGATGAGATCGACCATCTGAACTGTGAGGGCGTTTACATCCTCTCCGACGAGGGGGTCGGTCTCTATCTGCCGCTTTGGTTTGGCTTTCCCCGACTGGACACCACCCCGCACGTGTCGCGTGGTGTTCTCGTCGGCGTCAGTTCCCCCGAGGAACTCAGCTATCGCCGGATGGCCTTTCATCGGCACAGATCCGAGATCGGCGATGCCGTCGTGGCCGGACTGTTCGACGAACGAAATGCACTGTGGACGCTGCTTCACGCGCTCGAAGGACCCGTTTATCCGAGCCAGTGCCTCCTGCAACGCTGCGCTGTGCCGTGATGAGCCCACAGCAAGGAGACACGACCTACTTCTCCCCCTCGGATGAGGGGTTGTACCCGCTGAGTTCGGCCTCACTGCGAATCGGTTGCTGTTCCATTCGGTGGATCTTCTGGACGATATTGATACTGTTGGCTGTAACTGATCTACGATATTCGCCACCACGTGGCGAAATTCTTGAAAGACTTACAGCCAACAGTATGACGGTTGATATCAGTCAGTGTCAGAATACCTATAAGTTCGGTGCCATCTCTCACAAGGAACTTCTCGATGCCTTCCCCTCTGGACACTGCGGCCCGTAGCGACTTCGGTGCGATTGTGACAGTGATTATTGCGAGTCTGTACCGCTTTCGCGGATCAAAACGGCTGTTTCACGCCATGACACAGCACTATCTGTAACGTGGTCGCGAAAACTACCGCACTAATCAGTATGACTGGTCAGGATCCCTGTCGGACTACCATCGGGCGTCACGATGACGCTCCCGGTGCGGTTTTTGAGCATCCATTCGGCGGCTTTTCGGACGAAACGAACTGCAACTGTGGGGGTCGGCGGTCAAAGTCGCCTTACTCGTTTCTGACACCGAACTCCGGGTGTGGCTGTTCTCTGAGTTAGAGATCAGTTCGAGCGGTGATCCGGGTTCTGTGGGCAACGCGAGTCCAGGGTTCGACACATCAGTCGTCGCGTTGAGAACATACGGGCGTCGGTACGAGTCTACCGGACAGAGCGTATGTGAAACTCCGGATCAGCCTTCGATCTCTGCGACTTCGTTGATTTTCATACCCTCTAGCTTCTCTATTATATGATCGATTTTACTGTCGAGTTCTCCGACAAACTCCTCGGTATCCTCCGTCGTGATAGCACCCTGACTCGACGGTTCGATGAGGGTCTCTTCCTCAAGCACCCGAAGCGAGTACCGAACCTTGTGATGGGGGTATCCGGTCTCGTTAGACATCTTGACGATGCCTATCGGCTCGTTTTCGATCACCATTCGTAATACCTGCAGATGTCGTTCCAACATATCCACTTCCTTCTCAAGCCTGTCTATCATGGCACTTGTTAACTTGTGATGACGGGATTTAAAAGTTGCTGTCACCACGGCTTAACACGCCGGGTTGGAATGAATTTCGAGCAGTCATACACGTGGACGCGTTTGGAACTCGGATCCGGACAGCAATAATAGTACGTTACACAGTGTAATGATAAACTCTTCGGGGTGCTTGGGCTCGTACAGGGACCGTAATCGGTTTATCATGTTGGCCGGAACCATTCCTTGATGACCGTTACAATCGTCGGCGCGCAGCTCGGTGACGAGGGAAAGGGCGGTATCGTCGACCTGTACGGTGACGCTGCGGATGTGGTCGCGCGGTACCAGGGCGGCGACAATGCCGGCCATACCGTGGTTCACGGGGGCGAGGAGTACAGACTGTCACTGGTTCCGAGTGGGGCGATCCGGGGGAAGGTGGGCGTACTCGGGAACGGATGTGTGGTGAATCCACAGACGCTGTTCGAAGAGATCGACAGACTCCGCGAGCGTGGATTGGAGCCGGACGTACGGGTCGCGGAACGCGCACATGTCATCATGCCGTACCACCGCGTTCTCGACGGCATTGAGGAGGAAGCCAAAGAGGACGACGATCTCGAGGCGGGCACGACAGGCAGAGGGATCGGTCCGACGTACGAAGACAAGGTGGGTCGGCGGGGGGTACGGTTCGGTGACCTCCTCGCACCCGAGGTGTTTCGCGACCGTCTGAACTATGTTGTGCCACACAAGCGCACACTCGTCGAGGAGGTTTTCGGGATGGAGGCCGGCGAAGAGTTCGATATCGACGCGATGTTTGAAAAGTATCGCGCATACGGCAAGCGGCTTGAAGAGGAGGATATGACCGTCAACGCGGGTGAATTTCTCAAGGATCGTATCGAACAGGATGAACGCGTGGTACTTGAAGGAGCACAGGGAACCTCGATCGATATCGACCACGGCATCTATCCGTATGTGACATCCTCAAACCCGACTGCCGGTGGCGCGTGTACCGGAACCGGACTGGGACCGACCGTCGTGGGGCAAGGCGAGATCGTCGGCGTTATCAAAGCATACCTCTCCCGTGTTGGCACGGGCCCGCTGCCGACCGAACTGGAAGGTGACAAAGAAAGCAAACAGCTGGCGGAGTACATCCGCGAGGAGGGCGGCGAGTACGGCACCGTTACCGGACGCCCCCGTCGTGTCGGGTGGCTAGATATGCCGATGCTGCGACACGCCGCCCGCGCGAGCGGTTTCACCGGACTCGCGGTCAACCATCTGGATGTCCTCGCCGGACTCGACGAAGTTCAGGTTGGTCACGCCTACGATCTTGACAACGGCACCGTCGACACGATGCCAACGACGACCGAACGGTGGGGACAGTGCGAGCCCGTATACAGATCCTTCGAAGGCTGGCCGGAGGCTGACTGGAAGACTGTCGCCGAAGACGGCTACAGTGCGTTGCCTGGTGGGGCGAGGGCGTATCTCGAGTACATCTCCACGGAACTCGAAACCCCAGTATACGCCGTGGGCGTCGGACCGAACCGGAGCGAGTCGATCGTCCGTGTTCGTCCATTCGAGTGATATTGAAAGGGGATGTCAGCGCAGATACCTTTGTGGTAGTGGCCGGTCACGAAGAGGTAGCGCAAACTCTTTTATCCGTCCCGCGCCTCTGACCGGGTATGAAAGAGGAACTTATGGACATTCTCTGCTGTCCACTCGACAAGCACGATCTCGATCTGGAAGCCGACGAACACGAGGACGGCGAGATCATCACCGGCCGTCTGATCTGTACCGACTGTGGCGAAACGTACCCCATCGAGGACGGTATTCCAAACCTGCTACCCCCGGACATGCGCGACGAAGCCGCCGCGTAACGACGGGCTGTCTGGCACACCGGGGCGGTATCCGCCCGCGTATCCTCCGGCAGAAACACTATTCCGTGACCCCTCGCCCACCGGTTGTCCCATTTCAGGTCCCCATCCGATCACATGGCCTGAACCTTTTTTATCATTCACGCAGAATCCTGGGTGTGCCAGACGAGTTGCCCGTTCACGTGAGCCGTGAAGAACTCCACGCCATCGATGTCCAACCGATCATCAAGGTTCAAGGCTCCTTCGACGTTCGTCTTATCAATCACGGCGAGTCACTGCACGTACATGTTCATCTCGACGACGCCCTTTCGGATGTCGCCTCGATCGATGCGGGCAACCACCACGTGGCGGGCAGGTCCCAGCGAAACGTCCGAGTTGAGGTTAATCTCGGTGCTGTCGGTGAGGAGACAACACTTGGTAAGATCAAACTCGTCTCTGCCTACGGCGCTCAGACCCGGTGGGTCGACGTTGAGGTTCTTCCGCCCGACAACACCGACCCTCCGGTCGAAGTCGACGAGGAACTCGCCAAACCCAAACCTCGTGAACCGGAGCAACCGAAAGCGTTCGATCAGCCCGAAGTACTCGTCCTCGCTCTCACTGCCGTCGTGTTACTCGTTGCCGTATTGACCGCACTACTGGTGCAGAACACGCTCCTTTTGATCGGTTCATTGCTCGTCCTTACCGGTGTTTTGGCTGCCCTTTATTTTCTTCTCGGCGGTGAGTGACACCCCGGCGGGTCTTGGTAAGAAATATATACACCGGAGTGTCACGTTCAGGTATGGAACTTGCACCATCTGTCGTCGCGCAAACTCCCGGCGTCACGGAACTTTCACCGTTCGAACTCCTGGGCCTTTTTATCACAATCCTCGCTATCTTCGCGATTGTCGGGTTTGTCGGCAGAAAACTACTCGTTTGAGGTAAACAAAAAAGCAATCACATAGTTGGGGCACCTGTGAGGTGCTGCAACGGTTCCCGCGGCGACACCGGCTTTTTAAATGAAAACCAGCGTGTCATAGAATCAGTCCCAGCCGAGAGACAACCCCTATTACGTCGTTCACGTCCCGGCGATCGAGTAGGCCCGGCCCGATCGGGGCGACGCCCCGCGCGTTTCTTTCCTTCTACACACGGCCACCATTGA
>JAQCMX010000042.1 GCA_028274885.1 Haloarculaceae archaeon | reverse complement strand
ACGAACCCGAGTTGGTCGGTGTCGATGGTGTCTCCACCCCGATGCTCTACTATCAGATTCCCGTCGGGACCGACGTCGACCGCGAGCATTACATCTGGTGCTGGTTCGCTGATCTCCTCGGGGAAAACCAACAACCCGACCATCGAGAGGACGACCGTGATCACCACCAGCAACGCAACGGCCATCGCCGGCGCCAGTGCCCGCGTCTCTGCCGTCTCCTCTGCTGATTTACTGCACCCACGCATCCACGTCTCGTCTCTTGTTTACTATATTGTTCGTAGCTAAATATAACTCTTTCGAACTGTTTGCTGTCGCAATCAGTCTATACAAAATCGAGAATGGGAGAGTTCGGTCCCCGGGTCGAGACACCCAGAAAACCCAGCACGGGATTGAAACAGACTTACGAGAAGGGCAAGAAGTTATCAGCCCAGTCAGTAGGACCGGTCTTTTGGTTCGTAGGTCTGGTCGTGGCCTTCGAGGATAACCGGTTTGTAGTACAGCTCCGGATTGCCGTCACTCCAGGCGAGAAGCGTGTGCTTGAGCCACTCGTCGTCCTTGCGTTCCTGGTGCTGTTTGCGCCAGTGGGCGCCGCGGAACTCCTCACGGGCCAGCGCGCTGAGGGCGATCGCTTCGGCACAGTCGATCACGTTGCGCGTCTCGATGGTGTGGATCAGGTCCGTGTTGTACGTCCGGGACGGGTCAGAGACACCGACGTTTTGATACTGTGCGCGGGCCTCACGGATGTCACGCAGAGCCTGTTTGAGGTTGCTCTCCTCGCGAAAGACGTTGACGTTCTCGGTCATCGTCTGCTGGACGGTCTCGCGGACGTCGGCGTGGTTGATGCCGTCGCGTTCGAGCAACGTCTCGATACGTTCTTCCTCAGTTTCGATTGCGCGGTCGAGGATTTGTTTTGGAGCGGCGACGGCACCGCCGTCGGCTGCGACAGGGTCACCCCCGTTCTTGACTGCGCCGGGATCGACGGGCGGGTCGACGTCCCCGTTTTCGGACTTGGCCGAGGGTCCGGTGGGGATCTGTGATTGCTCCACGTCACCGCCCGCGGCGTGTCGTCCGGCGCGTGCACCGAACACGAGCAACTCCGGGAGTGCGTTACCCCCCAGTCGGTTGGAGCCGTGCAAGCTGTAACAGGCGCTCTCGCCGACGGTATAGAGCCCATTGATGCAGGTATGTCCGTATTCGTCGACTTCGACGCCCCCCATTTGGTAGTGTTGGCCCGGTTTGACCGGCATCGGTTCGGACAGACCATCGACGCCCTCGAAGTCTTCGGCGAGGTGGAGGATGTTCTCCAGGCGGTCGACAATCCGCTCCTCGCCGAGGTGGCGCATGTCCAGATGGACGTACTCGTCTTCGATCCCTTTGCCCTCGTTGATCTGGGTCAACTCGGCGCGTGAAACCACATCCCGGGACGCGAGTTCACCTTCGTTGTTCGCGTACCCGTACTCGAACATGAACCGTTCTTCCTCGTCGTTGTAGAGGATCCCTCCCTCGCCACGGACCCCCTCGGAGATGAGCACGCCCGTCGAGGGGAGCGAGGTCGGGTGGAACTGGACGAACTCCATGTCCTCCATGGGGGCGCCAGCACGGTAGGCCATCGCTGGGCCATCACCGGTGTTGGCCACGGCGTTGGTGGTGTGGTCGAACGCCTGTCCGAGGCCGCCGGTCGCGAGGATGACGCCGTCGCTGCCGTAGAAGCCGGCAACCTCGCCCGTCTTGATATCGTAGCCGACGCAGCCGTAACACTCCCGATTGTCGGGATTGTCGTGGTCGGTCACGGCCAGTCGGGTGACGTACCACTCCTCGTACACCTCGATGCCGCGTTTGACGACCTGTTCGTACATCGTGTGCAACAGGTGATGGCCCGTTTCGGCCCCGGCGTAGGTCGTCCGTGGGTGGGAGAGCCCACCGAAGGGGCGCTGTGAAACGGTCCCGTCTTCCTCCCGTGAGAACGGCATACCCCAGTGTTCGAGTTGGATCACCTCGTCGGGTGCCTCCTTGGCGAAGGCGTCGATGGCTGGGGCGTCACCGAGATAGTCCGACCCCTTCATCGTGTCGTATGCGTGCAGTTCCCAGGAGTCCTCCTCGTGGAGTGCGGCGTTGATCCCACCTTCGGCCGCACCGGTATGGGAACGAACCGGATGGAGTTTGCTCACGAGGGCGACATCTGCGCCCTCTTCGTGCGCTTCGATTGCTGCACGGAGGCCTGCGCCCCCGGCGCCGATCACGATGACATCGTGTTCATTCATTGGTATCACCAGAATTTGAGGTTGTTCTTGACTGCTTCACGTTTCAGTTCCTGTATGTGCTCGGTAAGCGGGATATCCTTGGGACAGACCTCCGTACAGGAAAACTGTGTCTGGCACCGCCAGACGCCGTGTTCCTGCTCGATGATGCGAAGTCGCTCCTGCTTGCGGTCTTGCCCTTCACGTTCGTCCATCGCAAAGCGGTAGGCCTTGTTGATCGCCGCCGGGCCGAGGTATTCGTTGTCCCCGGCTGCGATGTTACACGAGGACATGCAGGCACCACACCAGATACACCTGGTCGAGAGTTTGACCTTCTCGCGGTTCTCCGGATCCTGTCGCTGTTCCTCAAGTTCGCCATCGGGCAGTTCATCCGGCTCGAAGTACGGCTCGACCGCATGCATCTGGTCGTAGAAGTGCTGCATGTCGACGACCAGATCCTTCACCACGTCCTGGTGAGGGAGCGGTTCGATCCGAACCGGCCACTCGAGTTCGCCGACCTGGGTCTTGCAACCGAGTCGCTGCTTGCCGTTTATAAACAGTGCGTCGGAGCCACAGACCGCTTGCCGACAGGAGTGACGGAAGGTGAGCGAGGAGTCGTATTTGTCACGCGCGTAGATGATCGCGTCGAGGATTGTCATCCCCTTGTGGAAGGGAATGGTAAACGAGTCAAACCGGGGTTCGGATTTGTCCTCGACCTCCGGGTCGTACCGAAAGATCTTGAGTTCGACCGTCTTCTCCGCTTCCGAGAGCGCTCGCTCGATCTCCTCGGCACGTTCGGCCTCTCGCTCACGCTTTGCCTCACGCCGGCGCTGTTCCGGCGATTGTTCGTCTGTCTGTTCGGTCTCGCGTTCGGTCTCTTGTTCGATTTGGGTACTCATTGTTTATCAGTTAGAATAGGCCACTCATAGCGATTGCGACGCGGGTCCCCTGTGCGATCAGGAGGACACTGGCGACGATCAGCACAGATGCGACGATTCTCCGCTGTGTTCCACCCAGTCCCATGTTGACGAGGGCGTTGTAGACCCCGTTGACACCGTGGAACGTGGCCGTCACCAGAAAGAGCCACATGAGCGAAAAGTAGCCGAGTTCGTCCATGCGGGCTTGGGTTCCGGCAAAGGAGATCTCTGCCGCGTGATTGACGAAGTGCAGCAGAACGAAATGAAAGGCCAGGACGCCGATCAGGAACACAGCCGTGACGCGCTGAAGCAGCCATCGCCAATCCCCGCGTTGGAACGACGAGTAGTGCTCGGCCATCTACAGTTGCCCTCCGAGGAAGGTCGGAATGCTCGCAAGTGCGATCACCGCGGTCAGTACGAGTGAGGCGTAGAACGTCTTGTCTTGGACCTCTAACCCGACCCCGAGGTCAACGAACAACAGCCGGATACCGTTGAAGATGTGGAATACAGCAACGGCGAGCAACCCAACTTCAAGGAAGCGCACGATCAACAGCTCTTCGAGCCCTTGCAGCGTGTTCGTGTACACGACCGGATCAGACGCCGTTGCCGAGCTGAGAACAGCGACGTGTGTGAACAGGTAGCCGATCAGCACCCAGCCGGTGAACTTGTGAAAGATCCACGCCCACATGCCGGCACTGAACTCCCGCCACCGTCCAAAACTCTCGACGGTGCCTCGTTCGTAAGATTGACTCATATATCGGATGTGTAGAAGCGAGCGTAAATAGTAGTTTCTACACAGTGGCGCAAAGTACCGCCCAACGTGGTGATTGTGTAACATCTTTGGACGTGGTATTGGGGGTGTCAGGGTGGTATCGAAGGTGTCGGGGTAGCCACCTCGGGCGCAGGGCTCATCAGCCGTCTGCGGTCGGGCTGAAATCGGCGACAGCCACAGTCCCGAGCGTGAGCACGCCGGGTTCGTATCCCCCCCAGGCGCGCGTGATAGCCGGTGGATTTGAGGACGGTATCGACGACGGCCTGCTTCTCGGGGCGGACGCCCTCGATTTCACAGCCGAAATCCTCGTAGCACGAAAGCGCGACGTGAGCACGACCCCCGTTTCCGAGACGACGCTCCCCGCCGGCACACCCCCGACAGCCAACGGTTGTGGATCCGAGATCCTGCGTGACTGCGAGGCTCTCGACTACCAGGCCGGTGAAGGCTTCGACGAGCATTCCATCCGTCGACCCCGACATCATCATGTAGACAGGACCCCAGCCACATAGGTGTGGCCCCTAGTGATCGTCGAGTTCCTCGGGGGCGGCCTCGGCGTGTCGAACGCCGACGACGACGATGACCCCGAAGAGCGCTGCGATAGCGAGCAACGCGCCCCCGAGCAGGGCAAACGCAACCGGTTCCTGCTGGACTGTGCCGGCGGGATCGGTATACAGCGAGTTCAGAACACTGGAGACCCCGCGGTCGAACAGGGCGTACAAAAGCAGGATGACCGATGCTGACAACCCAGTAACTGTGGTGAAATATACCGAGATAGCTGTTGGTTCATCCGGATCGGCGGCCATCTGTAATATATTGTGTGCGGGCTCAAAAGCACATCGACGGTCGGCGTCGGACAACTACAACGCAGAGATCGGCAGCCACCGCCAGCGCACTGTGAATAGATCCCCAGTTGTCGGCTTCATCTCAGATTAAAGCCGATGGGTTTTCGCCTCGCTACTGCTGTAACGCACAACACCGACCTACACCTATGGCCACCGCAGCGGCATCGGGTCGTCCGGATCGGACAGGCGCCTCTGATGACTCGGCTGAGGAAGGGGGACGTTTGACCGTCCCACAAGACGGCCAAGCCATTAACGAATCCACTGTGTCCACCGTCCGACGGGGACACCCCAACGGCAGCCGAGTATGGCAGACTGGAACCGTTTTTTGACGCCGAGTTGCGGGCGATCTCCACTCATGTTCTGTTTCCAGTCGGCGAGTACGCGACCGAACACGTCTTCGAGACCTGCACCGCTGAGTCGACCGCGACCCTCGAGATGGACCGATTACACGCAACCGACATCCGGGTATCTGGCTGGCTCGTCGTCCCGGTGAAAGATCCTGGCAGCGCGACCGGGGCCGCGAGCGACCCCTCGATACGCTCGAAGGGGTGTGCAACGACGAGTATCATCAGATATCGGATCCCGGCCGGTTTCTCCCCGGGGAGGAGTCCTACCACGTGCGATGAGGCCGGACCCCCGGTTCGTTGGTAACTGCGTATCCGGAGTCTTATGAACGTCGACGGGTGATATACGGGTATGGAGATAGTCCCGGACACGAGCGTCGTCGTCGACGGGCGCATCACGGATCGCGTCGAGGACGGGGACTTTGCGGGTGTGACCGTTGTTGTTCCCGAGGCGGTCGTTGGCGAACTCGAATCGCAGGCCAACGACGGCCGCGAGACCGGCTGGGCGGGTCTCGAGGAGCTTCAGCACCTGGTTGATCTCAACGACGCCGGCGAGATCACCGTCGAGTACGTCGGTCGTCGTCCCGACGCCGTCGAAAAGCGCGACGCGGGGGAGGGGGAAATCGACGCGCTCATCCGCGACGTGGCGGCCGACCGCGACGCGACACTCGTGACGAGCGACGACGTGCAAGCGGAGGTCGCACAGTCGAAAGGGTTCGAGGTGATCCACGTCGAATCTCACACCCGCGATATCGAGACTGTCGCGATCGAGGAGTTTTTTAACGACCGGACGATGAGTGTCCATCTCAAGGTCGGGATCAAACCGATGGCAAAACGTGGGGCGATCGGCGAAATGAGCTACGACAGTATCAGGGACACACCGCTCACCGAACCGGCGGTCCGCGAGTATGCCGCCGACATCGAGGATGCCGTCCGGCACAGCCCCGATGGGTTCGTCGAACTCGACGAACCGGGGATGACGATCGTCCAGTTTCGCGAGTACCGTATCGCGATTGCGCGTCCCCCATTCAGTGACGGGCTGGAGATCACGGCCGTCCGGCCGATCGTCAAGACCGAACTCGACGACTACGAGCACGCGGAGCAACTGCGTGAGCGCCTGCGCGAGCGCAACCGCGGCGTTTTGATCGCGGGTTCACCCGGCGCCGGCAAGTCGACGTTCGCACAGGCCGTCGCGGAGTTTCTGGTCGACGCCGGCCAGGCCGTCAAGACGATGGAGAAACCCCGCGATCTGCAGGTCGGACCCGAGGTGACCCAGTACACCGCACTGGGTGACGAGATGTCCAAAACGGCGGATTCGCTTTTGATGGTCCGGCCGGACTACACCATCTACGACGAGGTGCGCAAGACCGACGACTTCGAGGTCTTTGCCGATATGCGCCTCGCGGGGGTGGGCATGATCGGTGTCGTCCACGCCACCCGTGCTATCGACGCCCTCCAGCGACTCGTCGGCCGTATCGAACTCGGCCTCATTCCGCAGGTCGTCGACACCGTCGTCTACATCGAGGCCGGGGAGGTCGAGACCGTCTACGACGTCACAACCGAGGTCAAGGTCCCGGAGGGGCTAATGGAGGAGGACCTGGCCCGACCGGTGATTCTCATCCAGGACTTCGAGACCGGCCAGCCCGAGTACGAGATTTACACCTTCAACCGGCAGGTCGTCACCGTACCACTCACGGAGGATGCCGACGGATCGGGGCGTGACTCGGGTGTCGACCGCATCGCAAAGGGCGAAATCGAACGCGAAATCCGATCGATCGCACACGGTGACGTCGACGTCGAGCTGCGTGGACCCAACACAGCGGTCGTCTGGGTCGAAGAAAGCGATATCTCCTCGGTGATCGGTAAAGGCGGCGGCCGTATCTCCGAGGTCGAAAACAGGCTGGGCATCGATATCGATGTCCGGACGTTCGCGGAACGACCGGACAGCGCGAGGGGCCACAGCGACAACACCGGCAGCCGCGGTGGGAGCGAGGGCAAGACCGTCACCCCGGAGATCACCGGCCGCCACGTCGTGATCCCGCTCGAAGGACACGCCGGCGAAACTGTTGAGATCCAGGCCGACGGGGAGTATCTCTTCACTGCCACTGTCTCCCGTGGCGGTGAGATACAAGTCTCGCGCGGGAGCGCAATCGCGGAGGAACTCGAGCAGGCGATCGATCACGGCCGGATGATCAACATCGTTCCGTCCTGATACGGACGGGCACGAATACGCTTCCCACGGTCGGTAAACGGTAGTGTCGTAGGCAAAAAAGCCACGAACGACCGTGTGACGACATGCGATACGGACGAGATCAACAGCCTGTCAACCGCGTTCCTTGTCGACTGTCGCCAGGTTCAGCCCGGTGACACACCCCCACCGGCGCCTTCGATGTCTGCTGATACTCGACCCCGCGGACGGCGTTTGGCTCACGTTCGGGTTGCTGGCCGGATCCGTCGCACTGACGCGATGAGTGGCGTTCGGCGTATCGGCGTTTCGCGTTCTGACACAGCCTGGTTGTGACAGTGTAGCGGTGAGAAATCACAGCGGTCCGTACGAAACAGTGCAGAACAGTCCGACGAGGCTCTGTCCGGTCAGTCCGACGGGGCTGGTTCGGCCTCGGCCCCTTCATCGGTGATCTCGTAGAGGTTCTGTCGTGCGTCCGCGAAGTAGACGTCCTCCTCGATGAGATTAACCCCATCGAGGCGCTCAAGTGCGTAACGGACAGTTCGGGCGGAAAGCATCGACTCTTCGACAATACCCTTCTGTGTCAGCGGACCGTTATACTCGAGCACCTTGTAGACCAACTTCGCGCTTGGAGGGAGGTCGGCGATCCCTTCCTCGTCGGACTCTGTCATTGATACATGTTGATGTCCGCTGGCTGTATAAAGATTGAGGACTCGCCCATGGGCAGGGTCGCAGCACCGGCCTGGCGCGCGTCTTATTTTTCCCCTGCGGGTGCCCTCTCTCCGCCGGCAGATGGGTCGTCTGTGGTCGGACCCTGCTCGTCTTCAATCACCTCTGCGGCAGTCGCCTCCCGGTCTTCGATCCCTTGGCCGTCCGTGCTCGCCGACGGGTCCCCACTCCGGTTTTCGATCACGGCCCCGGTCGGAAAGATCCAGAAACCGACGATGGTTGCCACGATTGCCAGAGCAACGTATCCAAACCCGAGGACGAGACGACCGTGTAGCAGACTCGTCGTTGCGATGACGACGCCGCCGACCAGCAGATACAGCCCGTACAACAGCAAAGCGGTTCCAGCCGCGCCACCGCCGCTTGCAACCTCGGAGTTTGGATCGTGCAGCGTGTCGTGGGCCGCCCATGCAATCAGTAGTCCAGCCCCGACCCCGTTGACTGCGACCGATCGCAGGATTGTCACCCCGCGGAGCAGGTCCGCGAGAAAGACCAGTATCGAGCCGAAAAAAACAATCAGCCCGAGCAGAAACACGACCGGCGACCCACCATCCCAACTGTCGGCCATGGATTTAGATTGAGGGCGGGTGGTAATATAAAAGGCCCGACGGGGTGCCGGATTCGCGGTCGAGAGCACAAACGTTCCGGGTGGGAACGAACGGCTTTTTTACTCGGATGGCAC
Organism: Haloarculaceae archaeon; assembly: GCA_028274885.1. GTDB lineage: Archaea > Halobacteriota > Halobacteria > Halobacteriales > Haloarculaceae > Halovenus. Next base: position 8,210 of record JAQCMX010000042.1, on the reverse strand, counting down.
AGCCTGTAGTATGGCAACGGAGACGAGCGAGGAAACCGATACGGGCGAGGAGATAGACCCATTCATACGCAGCATCACGGTCACCACCCTCGCGACCTTCCTGGGGATGGCGATGGGTGTCGCGTCGGCCATCGTCGCGAGCGGACCCAACGACATCGTCGGTGTCGGCCTGCTCGCACTCGCCGTCGTGGTCCAGTTTCCGATCTACGAGGGCGTCGGGATCGATACGAGCGATTTCGGCACCAAAGACCGCCTCTACGTTCTGTTTATGACGTTTGTCTTCTGGTTCGTCAGCTGGTCGGTGATCCTGACCACGGAGTCCCTGTAATCATGGCCGATGACAGCATCGCCGTGGTCGATCTAGAGAAGTGCCAGCCCGATCGGTGTAACTACGAGTGTGCCAACTTCTGTCCGCCAAACCGCACGGGCAAGGAGTGTATCATCACCCGGGAGGAACGGTTCGAGGAAGACGACGTGTACCAGGGGAGTGACGACCAGATCTGGATCTCCGAGGAGATCTGTCTCGGGGAGTCCTGTGGGATCTGCGTCGAGAAGTGTCCATTCGACGCGATCCAGATCCTCAACCTCCCCCAGGAACTCGAGGACGATCCGGTCCACCGCTTCGGGGAGAACGCATTCGCACTCTACGGGTTGCCGGCCCCCGCCGAGGGACGTGTCACCGGGATCCTCGGGCCCAACGGGATCGGGAAGACAACGGCTGTCCGGATCCTCGGGGACGAACTCGCGCCCAACCTCGGCGATATCGGCACTGAACCCGATTGGGAAACAGTTTTGAACGCATACCGAGGGACCGCTTTGCAGGAGTATCTGGAAGCGATGCGGGACGGGGACGTGACCGTCGCCCGCAAACCACAGTACGTCGACAAGATCCCCGACCAGTTCGACGGCCCGACCCAGGAGTTACTCGAGCGGACCGACGAACGCGGCGTCCTCCCCGAGTTGGTCGAGCGCCTCGGGATCGGGCCGGTGGTCGAACAGGACGTCGACACCCTCTCGGGCGGGGAACTGCAACGGGTCGCGCTGGCGGCGACACTCGCCCGCGATGCGGATTTCTATTTCCTCGACGAGATTACGCCGTATCTCGACATCAGCCAGCGGATGACCGCCGCACGGCTGGTGCGGGAACTCGCCGAGAAACAGGATCGGTCCATGCTCGTCGTCGAACACGATCTTGCGATTCTCGATTTGCTCGCCGACAACATCCATATCGGCTACGGCGAGTCCGGCGCCTTCGGGATCATAACGCCACCGAAATCGGTCAAAGGTGGCATCAACGAGTATCTCTCGGGCTATCTTGACAACGAAAACATGCGCATCCGCGAGACTGCGATCGAGTTCGAGGAACACGCCCCGCGGCCGGGCTCGACCGGTGATGTCGTCGTCACGTATCCCGATCTCGAAAAGAGCTACGGGGAGGGTGAGTTCTCGCTGACCGTCGATGGCGGTGTGATCCGCGAGAACGAGGTCCTCGGTGTCGTCGGACCCAACGGGATCGGGAAGTCGACGTTTGCAAAGGTACTCGCCGGCCGACTCGAACCCGACAGCGTCGGCGGGGACAGAGCCCAGGCGGGAGGGCTCGACTCCGACCTCGACATCGCCTACAAGCCACAGTACATCGAGATCGACCAGCCAATGCGCGTGGACGCCTTTCTCGCCTCGATTACCGACGACTTCGGCTCGTCGTACTGGAACACCGAGATCGCCCAGCCGTTGCAACTCGAGCGGGTGATGGAGCAGAATCTCACCGATCTGTCGGGCGGCGAGCGCCAGCGGGTCGCAATCGCGGCCTGTCTGTCCAGAGACGCCGATCTGTATCTGCTGGACGAACCCTCGGCCCATCTGGACGTCGAACAACGCGTCCTCGCGACCGCTGCGATCCGACGCTATGCGGAACAACACGACACTACTGCGATGGTCATCGACCACGATATCTACATGATCGATCTGCTGGCCGACCGGCTGCTGGTGTTCGACGGCGATCCCGCCGAGCGCGGACACGCCGCCCCACCACAGGGGATGCGCGAAGGGATGAACGAGTTTCTCGGAAATCTCGATATCACCTTCCGCCGGGACGAGCGCACCTCCCGCCCCCGGATCAACAAACCCGGGAGTCAACTCGACCGCCAACAAAAAAAGAACGGCGAATATTACTACGCGCCCTGATCGGCGGTCCGTTCTTTCTCCGCCCGACTCCAGGGTTTAGCCACCGGGATCGCCACCGTCGGGTTCTGCACCTTCGAGCGCGTCGTCCAGCCCGTCTGCGACGGCCTCATCGATATGGCTCTCCCCGCGCAGTTCCCGGTTGCTGTTTCCTTCCTGCTTTTCTGTCACTTCCTCGTCGCCCGTCACGGCGACGAAAATGTCACTTAGCTCTTCTGTTCGGTCAGTCGATTGGCTCTGACTCATACAATATGTTGTTAGTAAGGATATGATATAGTTACTATGCCAAACCTGTTTGGTACTGCTCCGCCGGCGGTGCGGGGCCCCCAGAGGAACTGGACGCTCGTACAGAAACTATCGGTTCGCCCGGATCATAGTGCGTTTCGCTGGCAGGAGCCACAGAGCCGTTCCTCTTTGACGTCGACTTCGCGGACGGTGGGGGAAAAGTTCATAACACAGCGTTTGTTGTCGCAATGTTCCAACCCGAGCGTGTGGCCGATTTCATGAACGACCTCCTTGCGCACGCGGTCGGAGAAAATCTCCCCGGGCGAACGGTTCGAGAAGCCACCGTCCGAGGAGGTCCGGAGTCTGTAGGTCGAGATGACGCTGCCGCTGCCGCCGAGGTAGGCGAGCCCGAACACGTAGTTGCGGCGGTGGTAGTACAGATCCTTCGGCGTGACGGCGATGTTTTTTGTACCGCTACCGACACGCTTTGCGAGGTCAATGAACTCCTCGGCACGGTACTGCTTGCGGGACTCGTCGTAGGACCCCTCCGGAATCGTGTGGGCGTCGTGGACGGTCACTTCACACTCGTAAACACTTCGCAAACCGCCGGACGCCTCGCGCTTGACGGCTGCATTAACATCCCCAACCGGCACGATATCGACGTGCATACAAAACTATATTGGCGGGTAGATAGTAAAAAGCTACGTGCGAAAGACGACGCGTGCGGCCCTCGTCGGCCGTCTGTCTGATTTCGAAAGCGTTGTCGAGATCGGTATCGGCCACCGCCCGAGGGTCGCCGGCGACCTCGCCGAGGCCGGTCTCAACGTCACCGCAACCGACCGCTGTGAACGTGACGTGCCGACGAGTGTGCGGTTTGTTCGCGACGACATCACGGACCCCGATCCGACCGTGTACGCCGGTTCGGACGCGCTGTACGCGCGCAACCTCCCACCGGAACTGCACCGCCCGGGCTGGGATCTCGCACGCGACCTCGCCGTTCCCCTGTTTTTTACCACATTAGGTACCGATCCGTCGCTGATCCCCGTCGCCCGCGAGACGCTGCCCGGCACGACACTATTTGTCGCCCGCGGACGGAATTCAAAACAGGCTTGATGCTCGAAGCCTCCCAGTCCGGTAATGAACATCGACGCCCTCGTGTTCGATGTTGACGGCGTGTTGGTTGACGTGGCCCGCTCATACCGGCGCGCGATTGTCGAATCGGTTCGACGAGTCTACGGTGACACGATCCCACGGGAAACCGTCCAGCAATTCAAAGACGCCGGTGGGTTCAACAACGACTGGGAACTCACCAACGCGGTCGCGTTGTACGTACTGGCCAGTCGTCGGGGAATGGAGCTGTCGCTGTCGCAGTTTACCGACGCAGTCGCCGCGATGGGTGGTGGCCCGGACGCGGCGCGGACAGTCGTCGGTGAGGAACTATCACCGGCAGACCGCGAACGCGTGTTAGCGACCTGGGACAGGGACCACCTCCGGAGTGTGTTCCAGCAACTTTACCTCGGTAGCGATCTCTACCGCGATATCGAGGGGACCGAGCCAACTATCGAGACCGAGGGGTTCATTCATGACGAAACGGTGTTGATCGAACGCGACACGGTCGAGACCCTGGCCGATCGCGTGCCGGTCGGGGTTCTCACCGGCCGTCCGGCCCCGGAGGCCGAGATCGCGCTTGACCGCGTCGGTCTGGCGGTCCCCGACGAGTACCGGTTTAGTATGGACGACTGGGCGGGGAGCAAGCCCGATCCGGACGCACTGCTGACATTGGGCGACCGTTTCGGGGCCGAGACGGTCGCGTTTGCTGGTGACACACTCGACGATGTTCGGACGGCGGTCAACGCCACTGCAGCCGACGACCGAACATACTACGGGATCGGTGTTCTGACCGGCGGGCTGACCGGCGAGTACGGTCAGACAAAACTCCGAGGGGCCGGTGCCGAGGCCGTCGTGGAGTCGGTCAACGATCTCCCGGATCTGTTGTCGTCAGACTGAACGGGAACGTTTATTCCGGACTCGCCCAAGGCACGCATATGCAGATTGCACTACTGGGCGGAACTGGAGACATCGGTGAAGGCTTCGCAGTCCGGTTTTCACGGGACACCGAACACGACGTCATCGTCGGTTCACGAACGGCAGAGAAAGCCGCCAACGCGGCCGAATCGTACATCGAGACCCTCGACGATCACGGCGTCGATGCGACGGTGGCTGACGCCGAAAACCCCGAGGCTGCACGACGGGGCGACGTGGTCATTCTCTCGGTACCGGCGTACTATCTGTCGGACACGATCGAAGCAGTCGCGGACAATCTCGGCGACGCCGTTCTCGTCTCGCCGGCCGTTGGCATGCAACGCGACGAAGACGGACTCCACTACAACCGTCCCGGTGCTGGCAGCGTGGCACAACTGGCCGCCGAGGCCGCCCCGGCCGGGACACCGGTCGTCGGCGCGTTCCAGAATCTCGCTGCGGCCAAACTCGCGAACCTGGATGCGGACATGGATTGGGACGTACCGGTTACCGGCGACGATCCCGAGGCGAAAGCCACGGTCATGGAACTGGCCGACGAGGTCGAGGGTCTCCGCTCGCTGGACGCCGGGGGGCTCGCAAACTCCACGGAGATCGAGTCGCTGACGCCACTGTTGATCAATCTCGCTGCCAACAACGACGGGCTGCACGACCTCGGCGTGAAGTTCTGGTGACGGTGGACCCGGCCCTTTCACTTTCACTCTGCCACGCGAAACCTTAACCGCTACAGCGAGCAATTAGAAGGTAGATGGCAACGACGGGGACAGAGGGTGAAACGGTCGATCGACCGCTGATCTCGCCGGACCTGCTGGAGCGCCGCGAGTACCAGACGACACTCGCCGACGCGGCATTAGATGGGCACACGCTGGTGTGTCTCCCGACCGGACTGGGCAAAACGGCCGTCTCCTTGCTGGTGACCGCCCACCGCCTGCGGGAGGTTGGTGGCAAAGCACTCCTGCTCGCGCCGACAAAGCCACTCGTCGCCCAGCACGCCGAGTTCTACCGCGAGGCACTCGAAGTTCCCGACGAACAGATCGTCGTTTTCACCGGCGAGGTCAGTCCCGACGACCGCGCCGCGCTGTGGACGGATGCCCGTGTCGCCCTGGCGACGCCACAGGTCGTCGAGAACGACCTCGTCGGAAACCGCATCTCACTGAGCGACGTGACCCACTGCACCTTCGACGAGTGTCACCGCGCGACCGGCGCGTACGCGTACAACTACATTGCAGACCGGTATCACGCAGACGCGACGGACCCGCTGGTAACGGGCATGAGTGCCTCACCTGGCGACGACGAGGAGGCCATCCTGCAGGTCTGTCAGAATCTCGGCATCGAGGACGTCGAGGTGATGACCGAGTCCGATTCGGACGTGGCCGAGTACACCCACGAGACCAGCGTCGAGTGGGAGCGCGTGGAGTTACCCGAGACCGTCACGGAGGTCCGTGACGCCGTCCAGACGGTCATCACAGACAGGTTGGCACAGTTGAAACAACTCGGTGTGACGGGTACCACCCAGCCCGACATCTCCGAACGCGAGATCCAGAAGATCCAGCGCAAGGTCCAGGAGTTGATGAACGCCGACCAGTCGGAAGGGTACGAGGGGATGAGCCTGCTCGCCGAGGTGCGCAAGCTCCGAACAGCGGTCACCTACGTCGAGACCCAAAGCGTGGAGTCGTTCCGGCGGTACATGGACCGACAGAAGGAGGCTGCCCGGTCGTCGGGCGCGTCCAAGGCCGACCAGCGGATGGTCTCTGACCCCAACGTTAGAACGGCGGTCCGCAAAGCCGAGGGCTACGACGATCTGCACCCGAAATACAGGCGTGCGCGGATGCTCATCGCCGAAACGCTCGGCATCAACGACGGCGAGCGCGTCATCGTCTTCACCGAATCCCGCGACACAGCCGAGGCGCTGACCGAGTTTCTCGGCGAGCACTTCTCCGTCGAGCGCTTCGTCGGTCAGTCCGACACCGACGGCAGCGACGGGATGACGCAGGCCCAGCAACGGGAGACGCTGGAACGCTTTCGAGCAGCCGAGTTCGAGGTGCTCGTCTCGACTTCGGTCGCAGAGGAGGGTCTTGACGTTCCCGATGTCGACCTCGTTTTGTTCTACGAACCGGTGCCGACGGCGATCCGGTCGATCCAGCGAAAGGGTCGGACCGGCCGCCAGACCGACGGGCGGGTGGTCGTTCTCATCGCGGAGGATACCCGCGACGAGGCCTACTTCTGGAAGGCCCGCCAGGATGAAAAGCAGATGCGGGAGGAACTCCGGACGCTCAAGGAGTTCGCCGGCGACATCGAATCCAGACTCGTCGAGCAGGCCAGTCTCGGTGAGGCCGGATCCGATGCGGGAGACGAGTCCGCGACAGAGGGTGTCGACACCGCGCCCGGGACAACCGACACCACACCCGCCGAAACCGACGCCCCGTCGACAGCACCCGAGTCACCCGCTGCGGAGGGGCAGTCGGTTGCAGACGGTGACGGATCGACCCCGGACGGACAAGCCGACCTAACGTCGTTCACAGAGGATCCGCCGACGGAGGGGACAGGCCAGCACCCAGAAGCCAGAACGGCCGGGCAGTCCGAGACCGAGACCGCAGCGGACACCAGGACGGGCGCGACTGCGGGTGTCGTCGCCGAAGCAGGGGAGGGCGAGACTGTCGAAATCGTCGCCGACCAACGGGAACTTGACTCGACGATCGCACGCGATCTCTCCACGCGGGCGGGGATCGAGACCCGTCTTGAGACGCTTGCAGTCGGGGATTACGTGCTCTCGGACCGCGTGGTCGTCGAACGCAAGACGGTCCCGGATTTCCTCGATACTCTCACGGGCGGGGATCGCTCGCTGTTCGAGCAGGTCGGCGATGCCAGCCGTCACTACGCCCGGCCCGTCGTGGTCGTCGAAGGTGAGAATCTGTCCGGGGAGCGCAACATCCACCCCAAGGCGATCCACGGTGCGCTCGGGTCGCTCGCTGTCGATTTCGGCGCGAGCGTGATGCAGACCGAAGACGAGACCGAGACCGCGGATCTGTTAGAGGTGATCGCCGAGCGCGAACAGGCGGAGGCTGATCGGGAGGTGAGCGTCCACGGGGAAAAACAGTCCAGAACACTCGCCGAACAGCAGGAGTACGTCGTCGCCGCCATCGCCGAGGTGGGTCCCGTCACAGCCCGCTCTCTGCTTACCGAATTTGACAGTGTCGAGAACGTCATGACTGCCACCAAAGAGAAACTACTTACGACCGAAGGCGTCGGTCAGGTGACCGCCCGACGGATCCGCGAAGTCGTGGCCAGTTCCTACCGACCCGAGGAGTCGGGCGGGCAGTAATCCCGACCGCAGACGCCGCTGGGTCCTGACAGCGACACAACCGGGCAACCGTCCGGCTGTGACTGTACTGTGGCTGTAGGTGGGAAAGCCCCGGGCGTATCTGAGGCGGATTAAGGATAACAGCCCTCGGACCGACCCGGAAGTAAGCAAACGGTGACATACAGCACCATCTGTGACGTGGCCGCGAAAACTACCGCAATAATCACTATCACACCGAACCCGAAGGGATGTGGAATGTACAGCCGTCAGACAGTTACTTGTCCCTCGCGTAGAGAAGGTCGATGCTTGTCGCAGTTGGTGACACACACGCCGAGTCGAGCCCGAAGCTCACCACACATCTGCGCGAACGGCTCGCAGAGGCGGGACCGGTCGTTCACACCGGTGATTTCACCACAGAACGCGTATTAGATGCGTTCGAATCCGAGACGGATTTGTTTGCCGGAGT